>DXBL01000304.1 GCA_019116555.1 Candidatus Pseudomonas excrementavium | reverse complement strand
TCCAGCGAAGTGCCCCGCCGGGAAATTTGCTGCTAGAATACGCGCCATCTTTTGGCACGCCTTTTGGGAGACCTACCATGACCTTTGTTGTGACCGACAACTGCATCAAATGCAAGTACACCGATTGCGTTGAGGTATGCCCTGTCGACTGTTTCTACGAAGGTCCGAACTTCCTGGTCATCCATCCCGACGAGTGCATCGACTGCGCCCTGTGCGAACCCGAATGCCCGGCCAATGCGATTTTTGCCGAAGATGAAGTGCCGGAGAACCAGCAGGCCTTCATCGAGCTGAACGCCGAGCTGGCCGATGTGTGGCCGAACATCACCGAGAAGAAGGACGCCCTGCCCGACGCGGAAGAGTGGGATGGTGTGGCGGACAAGCTGGAGCATCTGGAGCGCTGATACCAGCGCCCTGCTCGGCGTAAAAAAGGCTGACTTTTATTTAAGTCAGCCTTTTTTGTGCCCGCCATTCACTCAACCTGAACCCCAGACGCCGCTGGCTATAGAGCGCAGCCGGTCTCATCCATGGGTAGACTCTCCGTCAAGGCTGAGCCCATTTACCACAGAATGAATACATGAGCAGGTGTCGACGATGCGCCAGCCGGCCTCGGTCAAGCGGTAACGGTCTTCATAGAACCCACCCAGCTGGCGGGTGATGCCCGTTTGCGGGTTCAAGTTGAAATAGAACAGCGCCCAGCGACCGCGCGCCTCGGTCGCCGATTCGAGGACCAGCTCTGGATTGCTGCCATGATGCAGATCGATAACCTCCGGCTGACAGGCCAGCCGGGTGTACAGTGCGAGGAAGTCGTCGCGATCATGGAACACGCCCAGATCCCCGTAATCGATTCGAATCGGCCCCGGCGCGAAACAGTCGCGGATCACCTCTGTCTGCTTCAGGTCGCAGGCATTCAGGTATCGATATTTCAGCTGGCGGATCTGCTCAAGGGCTTCGAGCTGGTAGAGACGCTGCTCCAGCGTCATCAGGTTTGTCACTTGCATCGTGATGTCTCCTTCATCCTACCCGGGCCGGGTGCGTCGGTACCGGCGCACCCAGCTGTTGGCGCAGCGATGCTGGTTGGCGACCCTCGCTATCGATAATCCCGTAGCGCAGCGCCTGCTCGGCACTGATCAGGGTCTGGCCACTGAGTTGCTCCAGTTCGGGATCATTCAGCAAGGCGTGGATGACCCGCCCATTGAATTCAGGGGTTTCGGCCTGGGCCAGGAAGGCCGAGTAATCCACGCCGCTGGCGGCGCCGACCAGGGCGCTGCGCTCGGTGTGCTGCAAACCCAGCCACAGGGACAGGGCCGCAACACCGGTGCCCTCCAGGTCCACCGCCATGTCGGCAGCGAGCTTGTCGCAACCGGCCTTCTGCGCACCGTAGGCGGGGCCGTGCATATAGCAGTTGGCGCCGTAGGACGAAATAAAGACAATCAGTCCGCGGGATGCCGCGAGTAGCAGCGGGACGGCGTGGTAACTGGCCACATAGGCCGAGCGCAGCCCCACATTGAGCATTTCCACCATGTCCAGCGGCTTGGTCCAGAAGGGTCCAGGCGCGACCAGTTGGGAATGCAGGAAGGTGGCATTGTTGACCAGCAGATCGAGCCGCCCCTGCTCCTGCTGTACCCGCCCGAACAGGCTGGCGACCTGGGCGTCGTCCGCATGGTCGCAGGCCACCGCGATGCCGCGGCCTCCGGCGCGATTGATCAACTGCACGGTCTCTTCCAGGCTACCACCCAGCAGTTGGCCGTTGACCTCTTCCTGCCCCTGGCCACTGAGGGTACGACCGGTCACATACACGGTCATGCCGACACCGCCCAACGCCACGGCGATTCCTCGCCCCACGCCGCGACTGGCTCCGGTTACCACCGCAATTGCAGGTTGTTCAGACATGACTCCGCTCCAGGAAAATTTATCCAGTTTCCTTTTTAAGACCTGGGGGCGCCGGCCACATCGTCTGCTCGGACGACAGCCTGCAAGCTCGTGGTCGCAATGGAGCACCCCAGCGGCTGTTCGCACTATTTATCAGGTATAAAAAAACCGGTGGATCACCACCGGTTCTATCACGGCCTTGACCAGCTCAACGCGAACGCGGCATGCCCAACCCGAACTGGGCAATAAGCTCGCGCTGGATCTCGTTGGTACCACCGCCGAAGGTCAGGGTCACGCAGGCGCGTACGTCGTACTCCAGCTCACCGAGCAGGAAGGCCGCAGCACTGCCCTCGCGCACGAGACCATTGGCACCGACCACTTCACTGAGCTTGCGCAGGATATCCACCACCGTCTCTGACCCATACACCTTGGTGGTCGAGGCCAGTGCCACGTCCATGCGCCCCTGATCCAGATCCGCGGCGATGCGGAAGTTGATCAGACGCATGGCGTCGATCCGCGCATAGCACTCGGCCAGCAGGCTGCGTACCCAGGGCTGATCGGTCGCACGGCGGCCCTGCTCATCCTCCGCTCTGGCCCACAGATAGACCTTGCGGAAGATACCCACTACCCGATCCGACCAGGAACCCAGGCCCAGACGCTCATGGTTGAGCTGGGCGGTAACCAGCTGCCAGCCCTTGTTCAACTCACCGACCAGACGATTGCTCGGCACGAACACATTGTCGTAGTAGGTGGCTGCGGTCGGGTTGCTACAGGTCGGGATCAGGGTATTGGAGAAACCCTCGGCCTTGGTATCGACAATCAGGATGGAGATGCCCTTGTGCCGGGCCTCCTTCGGATTGGTACGTGCCGCCAGCCAGATGTAGTCGGCGGAATGGGCGCCGGAGGTCCACAGCTTGTTGCCGTTGACCACGAAGCCATTTTCCTCGACCCGCGCCGTGGTTTTCAGCGTGGCCAGGTCGGAACCGGCCCCCGGCTCGGAGTAGCCGATGGCGAAGTTGATTTCCCCAGCGGCAATCCCCGGCAGGAAGGTCTCCTTCTGTTCCGCCGAGCCATGCTGCATCAATGCCGGACCAACGGTGCTGATGGTCACGAACGGCAACGGCGCGCCGGCGATGTTGGCTTCCTCGAAGAAGATCAACTGCTCGGTCGGGCCGTAGCCCTGGCCGCCGTATTCCTTCGGCCAGCCGACCGCCAGCCAGCCGTCCCTGCCCATCTGCCGCACCAGTTGGTTGGCCGAGTCGGAGCCCTCCGAACCGCGCAGTTCACAGCGCAGCTCATCGCTCATCAGGTTGTTGAAATAGTCCCGCACCTCCAGGCGCAGCTTCTTCTGTTCCGCAGTCAGATCGACATACATAAGCTGCTCCTCAGGCTACGCCCAGAATCAGGCCACTGGTCGGTACACCGGTGCCAGCGGTAACCAGTACGTTTTCCACATTGTCTACCTGGTTCACCGAACTGCCGCGCACCTGGCGCACGCCTTCGGCGATACCGTTCATACCGTGGATATAGGCCTCGCCCAGCTGCCCGCCGTGGGTGTTGATCGGCAGGCGCCCGCCCCGTGCATGATGCCCGGCACGAATGAATTCCTTGGCCTCACCGCGGTCGCAGAAGCCAAACTCCTCCAACTGCGGCAGTACGAAGGGAGTGAAGTGGTCATAGATCACCGCAGTCTGGATCGCATCCGGACCCAGGCCCGACTGACGATAGATCTCCCTGGCCACCACACCCATCTCCGGCAGGCCGGTGATGTCGTCACGGTAGAAGGAGGTCATGCTCTGCTGGCCGTCGGCGATACCCTGGGAGGCGCCCTTGATGATCACCGGCTTCTGCTTGAGATCACGCGCCCGTTCGACCGAGGTGATGACCATGGCCACCGCGCCGTCGGACTCCTGGCAGCAATCCAGCAGGCGCAGCGGATCGCAGATCCAGCGCGAGTTCTGGTGGTCTTCCAGGGTGATCGGCTTGCCATAGAAGAACGCCGCCGGGTTGGTCGCGGCAAAGTCGCGCACGGCTACGGCGATACGGCCGAAGTCCTCAGTGGTGGCGCCATAGGTGTGCATGTAGCGGCGGGCGAACATGCCGACCCAGGAGGCCGGGGTATGGAAGCCATGGGGCATGTACCAACCGTAGTTGACGTTATCGAACAGCGGGGTGTCGCCGAAGCCGTAGCTGCCGGTGCCGAAGCGATACCAGGAACGCTCGTTCATCGCCCGGTACACCACCACAGTTTTCGCCACGCCGGTGGCCACGGCCATCGCCGCGTGCATCACCGGGCCGCAGGCGGCGCCGCCGCCATGCGGTACCTGGGAGAAGAACTTGACCTGCTCGCAGCCGAGCAGACGAGCGATCTCGTACTCCGGCACCTTGTCCACGGAATAGGAGCTGAAGCCGTCTACATCCTTGGGATCGATACCGGCATCGGCCAGCGCCGCCAGGGTCGCCTCCATCGCCAGACGCAACTCGGTACGACCGGAATTCTTGGAAAACTCGGTGGCACCCAGGCCGGCAATCGCTGCCTTGCCGGAAAGCAATGCATCATTCATCTTTGCGTCTCCGTTATGCGGGCAGAACCAGGCTGACCGTACCGGCCGCGTGGTTGCCCATGGAATTCTTGCCCTTGAGGGTAATCACTATCGACCGCGTGGCCTCGTCCCGCTCAGTCACCTCGCCGCTGAAGGTCATGGTGTCGCCGGGATAGTTGGGCACACCCAGCTTGATGCGGATATCGCCGAAGCTGGCCAGTGGTCCGGCCCAGCCCTCAATGAACCGCTGCACCAGCGCGGTGGTGGTGAGAATATTCATGAAGATGTGCGGCGAGCCCAGCTCCCGGGCCGCTTCGACGTCATGGTGACCGGGAAAGTAGTCGCGGGTGGCGATGGCGCCGCCGTTGATCAGGGTCACGGTGACCGGAATCGACAGCTCGGGCAGTTGCTCGCCGAGGCTGGTTTCAGCAAAGGTTCTTGTTTTCATCGAGGTCATATTTCCATCCAAGCTTGTCATTGTTGGCCAACCAGTCACCGAGACGCTCGAGAGTGGCAGCGGAACCGCCCAGCACCAGGCTCAGGTGGCGGCTCCAATAGAGAAAACGGTGGATCGGATAGGTCAGGTCGACGCCGATGCCGCCATGCACATGCTGGGTCTTGTGACCGATCAGGTGTGCCGCCTCGGTACCCAGGTAACGGGTGGCGAAGGCTTCGGAATCGCTGGGCAGGCCAGCATCCAGCCGGTAGCACAGCTGGTACAGGGAGGTCCGCAGGCCCTCGATGGCGATATGGCAGTCAGCCATGCTCATCTGCACCGCCTGGAAGGTACCGATCGCCCGGCCGAACTGCTCGCGCTGGTTGACGTACTCGACGGTGCGCCGCAGCTGTTCCTCGCTGACACCCAGTTGCACTGCTGCCACCGCGGCAATGGCGCGCTGCTCCAGCCAGCGCACGGCCGCCGCAGGCAATACCTGAGCCGCATCGAGCAGCACATTGGCACAGCGCACATCCGCCACGGCCAGACCGTGATTGGTGATGCCCGGCAACAGCTCGACACCCTCGCTGCGCGGGTCGAGCAGTACCAGGCACGGGCCATCGGCGCTGTCGGCCACAAGCAGCAGGCGATCGGCCTGGGCGGCGATATCCACCGCACTGGCCTGGCCCTGCAACAATAGGCCACCCTGCTCCAGCAACTGCAGCTTCACGCCCCGACTGGCCGCCAGGCCCTGCAACGACAGGCTCAACAGCGCCTCGCCGGCGGCAGCCTGTTCGATCAGCTCGCGCTGGCTGTCGGCGGCATATTCGACCAGGCAGGCAGCAGCCAACTGGTGCTGCCACAGCGGTACCTGGCCGAGGCCGGCCCCCTGGGCCCTGAGCACGCAATACAGGTCGGTGATACCCATGCCGCTACCACCGAAGGCCTCCGGAATCGCCAGCGCATGCAGACCCGTATCGATACAGGTCTGCCACAAGGGCAGCATGAACGGCTGCTCATCCAGGTCGAATTCGCGCATGCGCTCATCGGTGCAGTAGTCGCGGAACACGCTGTCGGCCATCTCGGCGATGGCGCGTTGGTCGTCGCTCAATGAAAAGTCCATGGCACGCCTCCTGTCAGCCCACCGGGCGGAATTGCGGCAGGGTCTGCCGGTCGTCGAAACGCTGGAACTCCACCTGCAGGCGCTGGCCAATCTGCAACTGATCCG
>DXBL01000040.1 GCA_019116555.1 Candidatus Pseudomonas excrementavium | reverse complement strand
ATCTTTGGCGACCCGCGTGCGCGCAGCATGTTCATCTTCTGGTGTCTGACTGCGGGCTTCCTGCAGTTCGGCTACTACGGCGTGAACAACTGGATGCCGGCATACCTGGAAACCGAGTTGAACATGAACTTCAAGTCCATGACGGCTTATCTGGTGGGTACCTACACCGCGATGATTCTCGGCAAGGTGTTGGCAGGCATGGCCGCCGACCGGTTCGGCCGCCGCGTCGTCTATGCCTTCGGCGCCCTGGGTACCGCGCTGTTCCTCCCAATCATCGTGCTGTTCCACAGCCCTGAATACATCCTGTGGATGCTGGTCGTATTCGGTTTCCTGTACGGGATTCCCTACGGTGTGAACGCCACCTACATGACCGAGAGTTTCGCCGCCCAGTACCGTGGTACCGCAGTGGGCGGAGCCTACAACATCGGCCGTATCGGAGCCGCCATTGCACCCGCGGCGATCGGCTTCCTGGCCACCCAGTATTCCATCGGCCTGGGCTTCCTGGTGATGGGCGCGGCCTACTTCATCTGTGGTGTCATCCCTGCCCTGCTCATAAAGGACAAGCAGTACGATCCGCAGAGTCAGTAAACAGCGGCAGCAGTTAAAAACCGGAGCCAGGCTCCGGTTTTTTCTGTCTGCGAATTCACTCGGGCGGCAAGGCGCGCATACTCCGCCGCATAAAATCGGTGGTCAGGTCCGGCTGGGTCAGTGGCAGCATATGCCCACCATCGATCAGCTCCAGTTCCGCCCCCGGCAACCGCTCGACCATGGCCTGTCCCTGTTCCCGGGGATCCAGAATCCGATCATCACGCCCATACAGAATCCGGACCGGCAACTGCAGATCCGTGTACCGCTGCTGCATCTGCGGCAATACCCCCTCCAGCGCCACCAGAAGCGCCCTTCCGCGGGCAGGCCCAGTTCCACCCGACGGGTGGTGACCAGAGTGAAGATGAACAGCCCGTCCGCAACCAGCAGCAACATGCTCACCAGAGCGATTAACAGATAATCCATGTGCGTTTCACTTCGCCGGATTGTGCGCTGCCATCCGCGGTGGGCTGCCGGGCATTTTCGGCAGAAGCCGCCAATAGCTGACGGGCATCAGGCGTTCCAGCCAGGACAATACCAGCGCATCGTTGCCGACGATGACGCGCGGTTTATCCCGCACAATTCCCTTGAGGATGATCTCGGCTGCCCTGGTGGGCGGCATGCGCAGTAACTTGGCCGCCCGATCCAGCTGAGTTTTCCGCTCCTGTTCGCTGGCTCCGTCAGGGCCCCTGGCACTGGTCGCAATCGCAGTGGCGATACCACCCGGATGCACAACCGTCACCCCGACCGGGCTGCCGGCCAGCTCCACGCGCAGCGCGTTGGAAACCCCCCTGACAGCAAACTTGCTGGCGCTGTAGGCGGTTTGCCCGCCAGGCGCTATCAGACCGAACAGACTCGATACATTGACGATACGCGCCGCCGGCCGTTGCCGCAGCAGCGGCAGAAAAGCCCGCGTCATGCAGACCACGGCGTCGAAGTTGATCGCCATCAACCAGTCAAAATTCTCTACCGATAGCTGATCGAAGCGTCCGCCAAGGGCCACGCCTGCATTATTGATCAGCAGATCCACTTGCCCATGGCCGGCGACGACCCGGTCGGGCAAGGCGGCAATCGCGCTGCGATCCGCCACATCGAGCGGATGCTCGGTAACCTTGACGCCGCCGTGACGAGCTTGCTGGGCCGTTTCCTGCAGGTTGCTGACATTGATATCCACCAGTGCCAGATGACAGCCCTCCCGAGCCAGCGCCATTGCCAGCGCTCGACCAATCCCGCTGCCCGCCCCCGTCAGTACCGCTACACATCCCTGGATCTTCATGGTTGGTTTTCTTTTGATGTTGTTATTGGAAGGATTATTGAAATCGCAGCACGCCGTCATCGAGCTTGCCGTACTGGATGACATATTTATCCATCAGATAATTCTGATTCACCTGCCAGCATGGCCGATCACCCTGTTTCGGCAGTATCTCCGCAGCACGCTGCACATAACCGGAGGTGAAATTCAGAAACGGCAGCTCCGTCACCGCCGGGTCACGGGGCGCCACCGCTATCCGCGCATCTTGCTTATCCATGTGACGCAACAACCGGGTCATGTAGTTGGCGGTCAGTTCCGCCTTCAGCGTCCAGGCCGCGTTGGTATAACCGAAGGTGAGCATCAGATTCGGCACATCGCTGAGCATCATGCCCTTGTAGGCCATGCAGTCAGCCGGGTTGATCACCTTGCCATCCACCAGCACCTGCACATCGCCCAGGCTGTTCAATTTCAAGCCGGTCGCGGTCACGATGATGTCCGCCTCCAGTTCCTGGCCGGAGCTGAGCCGAATGCCCTGCGCGGTAAAACGGTCGATGGTATCGGTGGCAATATCGATCTGCCCCGCGCGCAGCATATGGAAGAGATCACCATCAGGGACGGCACACACCCGTTGATCCCAGGGGTTATAGCTGGGCGAGAAGTGCTTGATGTCCACCTCCGAGCCGAGCTGACGTTGCAGCAGATGCAACAGGTAGGCTCTGGCGCGCTGGGGTTGGCTGCGGGCGGCCCGGTAAAAGTACTGACCGAGCAATACGTTCTTCCAACGGGTCAGGTGATAAGCCAGCGGCAGAGGCAGCCAGCGTTGCAGGCGCTGGGCTACCCCATCGACCAAAGGCCGCGAGACGACGTAGCTGGGGGAGCGCTGCAGCATGGTTACCTGCGCGCCCTGCTGGGCCAGCGCTGGCACCAGGGTGACGGCGGTAGCGCCGCTGCCGATAACCACCACTCGCTTGCCCCGACAATCCAGATCTTCCGGCCAGAACTGCGGATGGATGATCTGACCGGTAAATTCCGCTTCATTGGAAAACGCGGGACGATAGGCCTCGTCATAACTGTAATACCCTGAGCAGAATGACATGAAGCGCGCCTGCAGCTGCTCATCGCGCTGGCAGCCGGCAGCGTCAGTTACCCGGACGACCACCGTCCATAATGCCTGCTCGCTGCGCCAACTGGCCGAGATGACCTGATGGCCGAAGCGGATGTTATGGGTGATACCTGCCTCGTCGGCAATGTCCTCGATATAACGCTTGATATCCGCACCATCGGCAATCGCCTTGCGCCCGACCCAGGGCTTGTAGCTGTAACCCAGGGTGTACATATCCGAGTCCGAGCGAATACCCGGATAACGGAACAGATCCCAGGTGCCGCCGATGGCCTGGCGTCGTTCGAGCACGAGATAGCGCTTGTCCGGGCACTTGTCGGTCAATGCCCGAGCCGCTCCAATACCGGAAAGTCCCGCGCCGATGATGATGACATCAAGCGGTGTAGGCTGAAATTGTTCTTGTTGTTCCAGCATATGAGTCCCCTAAAAGCAAAAAGCCCCGGCAGATTGCTCTGCCGGGGCTCAATCAGCTACCGAGAATATACCTCGGCTGACTGAGGGTCAGACACGTTCAAAAACAGTGGTGATACCCTGACCCAGGCCGATACACATGGTCGACATCCCCAGGGTACCGCCCTTCTGCTTCATTACGTTCAGCAGGGTGCCGGAGATACGCGCACCGGAGCAGCCGAACGGATGGCCCAGGGCGATGGCGCCGCCGTGCAGGTTGACCTTCTCGTCCATCTTGTCCAGCAGTTTCAGATCCTTGAGTACCGGCAGAGCCTGGGCTGCAAAGGCTTCGTTCAGCTCGACATAGTCGATGTCGTCGATGCTCAGGCCAGCGCGCTTGAGCGCCTTCTTGGTTGCCGGAACCGGGCCGTAACCCATGATGGACGGATCGCAGCCAGCCACCGCCATGGAGCGGATCACAGCCAGCGGCGTCAGACCCAGGGCCTGGGCGCGCTCGGCGGACATGACGATCATGCAGGAGGCACCGTCGGTGATCTGCGAGGAAGTACCTGCAGTCACGGTACCGCCCTTGGGGTTGAACGCCGGACGCAGGGCGGCCAGGCTTTCCAGGGTGGTTTCCGGGCGGATGGTCTCGTCTTCGGTGAACACGCGCAGGAAGCCGTTCTCGTCGTGGCCTTCCATCGGGATGATTTCATCCTTGAAGTTGCCTTCGACGGTGGCCTTGTGCGCCAGCTGGTGCGAACGCACGCCGAACTGGTCCTGCTGTTCGCGGGTAATACCGTGCATCTTGCCGAGCATTTCCGCGGTCAGGCCCATCATGCCGGCGGCCTTGGCTGCGTACAGCGACAGCGCCGGGTTCGGATCCACGCCGTGCATCATGCCGACGTGGCCCATGTGCTCCACGCCACCGACGACGAATACATCACCGTTACCGGTCATGATCGCCTGGGCAGCGGTGTGCAGTGCGCTCATGGACGAACCACATAGGCGGCTGACAGTCTGGGCCGCACTGGTGTGCGGGATCGGGGTCATCAGCGAGGCCATGCGGGCGATGTTCCAGCCCTGCTCCAGGGTCTGGTTGACGCAGCCCCAGATGACATCTTCCACTTCTGCCGGATCGATCTTCGGGTTGCGCTCGAGCACACCGGTGATCAGCTTGGCTGACAGGGTCTCGGCACGGACATTGCGGTACATACCGCCCTTGGACCGCCCCATCGGGGTGCGGCCGAAATCGACAATAACAACGTCTCTCGGATTGAGGCTCATAAATTCACTCTCGCTCTGTACGTTCCGCGGTTAACCGAAGAATTTCTTGCCGTTGGCCGCCATCTCACGCAACTTCTCAGTCGGGTGATACATCGGACCGAACTCGGCGTACTTGTCTGCAATGGCCACGAATTCAGCCACCCCAATGGTGTCGATGTAGCGCAGCGCGCCGCCGCGGAAGGGCGGGAAACCGATACCGTAGATCAGACCCATATCAGCATCTGCGGCGGATTCAACGATGCCGTCTTCCAGGCAGCGTACGGTTTCCAGGCACAGCGGCACCATCATGATCTCGACGATTTCCTCATCGGTCAGCTCGCGCTGCTCCAGCACCACCGGCTTGAGCAGTTCGTAGGCTTCAGGATCGACCACTTTCTTCGGCTTGCCTTTCTTGTCCACTTCATAGGCGTAGAAGCCCTTGCCGGTCTTCTGGCCCAGACGGTTGGCTTCGTACATGACGTCGACCGCAGTCTTGGTCTTGTCGGCCATGCGGTCCGGGTAACCTTCAGCCATCACATCGCGGCCATGGTGACCAGTGTCCATGCCGACCACATCCATCAGGTAGGCCGGGCCCATGGGCCAGCCGAATTTTTCCATGATCTTGTCGACGCGCTGGAAGTCTGCGCCCATGCCAATCAGCCGGGCAAAGCCGCCGAAGTACGGGAACAGCACGCGGTTGACCAGGAAGCCGGGGCAGTCGTTGACCACGATCGGCGTCTTGCCCATCTTCCTGGCATAGGCAACGGTGGTAGCAACGGCCTTCTCGCTGGACTTCTCGCCACGGATAACCTCAACCAGCGGCATCATGTGTACCGGGTTGAAGAAGTGCATGCCGACGAAGTTTTCCGGACGCTTGAGCGCCTGGGCCAGGTAGGTGATGGAGATGGTCGAGGTGTTGGAGGCGATGATCGCATCGTCCTTCACATACTGCTCCACTTCAGCCAGCACGGCGTGCTTGACCTTGGGGTTCTCGACGACGGCTTCAACAACGATATCGACATTGCCGAAATCGCCGTAGGACATGGTCGGGCGAATTGCGTTCAGTGCCTGAGCCATCTGCGCGGGCTTCATGCGGCCCTTCTCGACGCGCTTGCCGAGCAGCTTGGCGGCTTCGTCCAGACCCAGCTGAATACCCTCTTCGCGGATATCCTTCATCAGGATCGGCGTGCCCTTGGAGGCGGACTGGTAGGCGATACCGCCCCCCATGATGCCGGCACCCAGCACCGCAGCCAGCTTCACATCACCGGCCTGCTTGTCGTATTTCTTGGCCTTGCTCTTCAGCGCCTGGTCGTTCAGGAACAGACCCACGAGGGAAGCGGCAACCGTGGTCTTGGCCAGCTTGGCAAAGCCAGCGGCCTCGATTTCCAGAGCCTTGTCGCGGCCATGGTTGGCAGCTTTCTGGATGGTCTTGATGGCTTCAACCGGGGCCGGGTAGTTCGGGCCAGCCTGACCGGCAACGAAACCTTTGGTGGTTTCGAAGGCCATCATCTGCTCGATAGTGTTGAGCTTGATCTTCTCCAGCTTGGGCTGGCGCTTGGCGCGGAAATCCAGCTCACCGGCGATCGCGCGGCGGACCAGGTCCAGAGCGGCGTCACGCAGTTTGTCATCGGCAACCACGGCGTCCACGGCGCGCACTTTCAGGGCGTTGTCGGCGCGCTGCTCAGCACCGCCGGCAATCCATTCGACCGCGTTGTCGACACCGATCAGGCGCGGCAGACGCACAGTGCCACCGAAACCGGGGTAGATGCCCAGTTTGGTTTCCGGCAGACCGATCTTGGTGCTCTGGGCCATGACACGGAAGTCGCAGGCCAGGCACATTTCCAGACCACCGCCCAGCGCCAGGCCATTGATGGCAGCGACTGTGGGTACGTTCAGGTCTTCGAAAGCATTGAAGATGCGGTTGGTTTCCAGGTTGGCGGCAACCAGTTCCTCTTCCGACAACTGGAAGGCCTGGACGAATTCGGTGATGTCAGCACCCACGATGAAGACATCCTTGCCACTGGTGACAATGACGCCGGTGATGCTGCTGTCGGATTGGATGCTGTCAACGGCCGCCTTGAGCTCGGCGAGGGTGGCCTGATTGAACTTGTTGACCGACTCGCCCTGCAGATCGAACCGCAGTTCGGCGATGCCGTCTTCAAGGATTTGAACCGTGATGGCTTTACCTTCGTAAATCATCAACTGATCTCCACGCTGTGAAAGCAGATGAGAAAACACCCTCCAGCCGTTCTGCCGGACGGTGCCATGATAGTTCCCGACTACACTGGAATGATGCCTGACCAGGCAAAATTCATACGCTCGTTTGATTCGGGTACGCACACCTTCATGGAAAACCGCGCCATTGTCAATCTGCCATACCGGGATGACAGCAAAAAAACCAGCGGCGGCCTGCTCTGCATCGACCCTTAGCGGGTAGCGCTCAACCCGCCCGGCCTTCAGCTTTCAGCGGTGCCAGGGCGGCGACAAGCTGGGTCAACACCGCCGCGTCATCCGGCTCGCGCCAGTACACCACCACCGACAGGCTTTGCCGATCAATGCCGCGGACCTGCGCCGGTAGTTGCGCCAGCACCTCCATGCACCCCGGCGTTGCTGCCGAGCCGTTCAGCCATGACCAATTACCGTCGGCATCGCGGCGGCAGCTGAACTCCCGATCCAGCGGCGCGCGCTCCAGGGGCATACGGTAGGCAATGCAACCCTCCAGCTGGTTCACCCGTTGTGCCTCGCGCAGCCATTCGACCGCAAAACCGCAGCGTCTGGCCTGCTCACGGAGCCGGTGCAGATGCCGTTCCCGGCCGCGGGGCATCAGCTTTGCCAGATTGGAAATCAGTATGGCCGCTACTACGCCGACTATTACCCAGGTGATCATCGTATTACCCCGTTCGGGTGAAGAATCATGTATTTGATCGGCCTTCAGACAATCACTGTAGACCTCTGGCCAAAGACTGCTAAGATCAGCGAAAAGCAAGGAGAGAACCCACATGCTCTACTCACATGTGCTGGTCGCGGTCGACCTGATCGACGAATGTCGCGCCGTGGCAGATCACGCTCGACAACTGGCCCAGGCACTGGATGCCAAGCTGACCATTGTTCATGTCGTTGAACCCTTGGCCATGGCCTATGGCGGCGACGTTCCCATGGATCTGTCCATGTTGCAGCAACAGCAGTTCGAACAGGCCCGCGAACGCATGCAATTGTTCGCCGGCGACTTCGGTCTGCCCACCGAGCAACTGCAGATAGCCTTCGGTCATCCCCGTCAGGAAATCCACCGCGTGGCGACTGAATACGGTTGTGATCTGATAGTGGTCGGCAGCCATGGCCGTCACGGACTGGCGCTGCTGCTCGGCTCCACTGCCAACGATCTGCTGCACGGTGCCCCCTGCGATGTCATCGCTGTGCGCCTGCATAAGAAGGATGCCAGCTGACAATCCATCCCCCCCCCCGCACTGAGAGCAGGGACCGCCCTCGAGCAGGGACCGCCCTCCTTCCGTACAAGCGGCGCCCCGCAGTGCTGGGCGCCCAACGGCGGCTCGCGCCGCCTCCGCCACTGCAGCGGTGGGCCTAGCCCTCCATATCCTCCAACTCAGCCCAGCGCTCCAGCGCCTGGTCCAGCTCACTCTGCTTGCTTTCCATGGACTCGAGCACCGGTGCAGTCTGCTCATGGGGCTGCAGATAGAACTCGGGATCG
>DXBL01000303.1 GCA_019116555.1 Candidatus Pseudomonas excrementavium | reverse complement strand
CAGTTTGGGCGAAAATGCCGGCCTTTATTTCCCGGCCAGCCGACCTTGATCCCGGTTCGCCCTCTGCCTTGAAATCACAGGAGTAGTTCATGCCCAGTCGTCGTGACCGAGCCAATGCCATTCGTGCCCTCAGCATGGATGCGGTGCAGAAAGCCAACAGTGGTCATCCGGGTGCGCCCATGGGTATGGCGGATATCGCCGAGGTGCTGTGGCGTGACTTCATGAAGCACAACCCGGCCAACCCGAACTGGGCCGACCGCGATCGCTTCGTGCTGTCCAACGGTCACGGCTCCATGCTGATCTACTCGCTGCTGCACCTGACCGGGTATGACCTGTCGATCGATGACCTGAAGAACTTCCGCCAGTTGCACAGCAAGACCCCGGGCCATCCGGAGTTGGGCTATAC
Source organism: Candidatus Pseudomonas excrementavium (assembly GCA_019116555.1). Taxonomy (GTDB): domain Bacteria; phylum Pseudomonadota; class Gammaproteobacteria; order Pseudomonadales; family Pseudomonadaceae; genus Halopseudomonas; species Halopseudomonas excrementavium. Next base: position 6,397 of record DXBL01000303.1, on the reverse strand, counting down.
ACCGGGTGTGGAAACCACTACCGGTCCGCTGGGCCAGGGTATCGCCAACGCCGTCGGCTTCGCCCTGGCGGAAAAGATCATGGCCGCCCAGTTCAACAAGCCCGGCCACAATATCGTCGACCACGACACCTATGTGTTCCTCGGCGATGGCTGCATGATGGAAGGCATTTCCCATGAAGTCTGCTCGCTGGCCGGCACTCTGGGCCTGAGCAAGCTGACCGCCTTCTATGATGACAATGGCATCTCCATCGATGGCGAAGTGCACGGCTGGTTCACCGACGACACCCCGCGCCGCTTCGAGTCCTACGGCTGGCAGGTGATCCGCAACGTCAATGGCCATGATGCCGACGAGATCAAGACCGCCATCGAGACCGCGCGCAAGAGCGACAAGCCGACCCTGATCTGCTGCAAGACCATCATCGGCTTCGGATCGCCGAACAAGCAGGGCAAGGAGTCCTCCCACGGTGCCGCCCTGGGTGATGCGGAAATCGCCCTGACCCGCCAGGCGCTGGGCTGGAACCACGGCCCGTTCGAGATCCCCGCCGACATCTATGCCGAATGGGACGCCAAGGACGCCGGCAATAAAGCCGAGCAGCAGTGGAACGAGAAATTCGCTGCCTACCAGGCCGAATTCCCCGAACTGGCCGCCGAGTTCACCCGGCGCATGGCCGGCGAACTGCCGGCGGACTTCGACGAGAAGGCCTCGGCCTATATCCGCGCCGTGGCCGAGAAGGGCGAGAACATCGCCAGCCGCAAGGCCAGCCAGAACTGCCTGAACGCCTTCGGCCCGATGCTGCCGGAACTGCTCGGCGGCTCGGCTGACCTGGCCGGCTCCAACCTGACCCTGTGGGATGGCTGCAAGCCGGTGGTCGAGGAAGATGCCTCGGGCAACTATATGTATTACGGCGTACGCGAATTCGGCATGGCGGCGATCATGAACGGCGTGGCGCTGCATGGCGGCCTGGTGCCCTACGGCGCGACCTTCCTGATGTTCATGGAGTATGCGCGCAATGCGGTGCGCATGTCGGCACTGATGCGCCAGCGCGTCATCTATGTGTTCACCCACGATTCCATCGGCCTGGGCGAGGATGGCCCGACGCACCAGCCGGTCGAGCAACTGACCAGTCTGCGCACCACGCCGAACCTGGATACCTGGCGTCCGGCCGATACCGTCGAGTCGGCGGTGGCCTGGAAGCATGCGCTGCAGCGTAATGATGGGCCCAGCGCGCTGATCTTCTCGCGGCAGAACCTGCCGTGCCATATCCGCGACCATGAAACCGAGGCAGCGATTGCCCGCGGCGGCTACGTGCTCAAGGGCTGCGAAGGCGAGCCGGAACTGATCCTGATTGCCACCGGCTCGGAAGTCGGCCTGGCCATGCAGGTCTGGGAAAAACTCAACGAGCAGGGCCGCCGGGTGCGTGTGGTGTCGATGCCCTGTACCAGCGTGTTCGACCAGCAGGACGCCGAGTACCGTCAGGCCGTGCTGCCGCTGGAAGTGGGCGCACGGATCGCCATCGAGGCGGCGCATGCCGACTACTGGTACAAGTACGTGGGCCTGGACGGCCGCATCATCGGCATGCACAGCTATGGCGAATCAGCCCCGGCGGGTGCGCTGTTCGAAGAGTTCGGCTTTACTGTCGACAACGTCCTGGCAGCGGCTGAAGAGCTGCTGGAAGACTGACCACAGCGGCAAGTCACGAGCGGCAGGCGGCAAGCTGAGGTACCCGGCTTGGCGCCTGCGACAGGTGGCTTGCGGCCCTGACAGAGCTGCTGACCATGCCGTCGAATGACCGTCCCCTGCGCATCGCCCTGAACGGATATGGCCGTATCGGGCGGTGCGTGCTGCGCGCCCTGCACGAGCGGGGTGATGATGGCATGCAGATCGTCGCCCTCAACGACCTGGCTGACCAGGCCAGCATCGAATACCTGACCCGCTTCGATTCGACCCACGGGCGTTTTCCCGGTGAGGTGCGGGTCGATGGGGATTGTCTGCATATCAACGGCCAGTGCGTGCAGGTGCTCTGCGCGCCGCGTCCCGAGGATGTAGACTGGCAGGCCCTGGAGCTTGATCTGCTGCTGGAATGCTCCGGGCAATACACCTCCCGCGCCGACGCCGAGCGATTTCTGCAGGCCGGCGCGCCGCGGGTACTGTTCTCGCAGCCGATGGCCGGTGCCGGCGCGGTGGATACCACGCTGGTCTACGGCATCAATCACCAGACCCTGGACCCGACCGCGCGGCTGGTGTCCAACGCCTCCTGCACCACCAACGCCAGCGTGCCGGTACTGCGGCTGCTCAACGAGCTGATCGGTCTGGAATACGTATCCATCACCACCATCCACTCGGCGATGAATGACCAGCCGGTGATCGACGCCTATCACCATACGGACCTGCGCCGTACACGCTCGGCGTTCCAGTCGGTGATCCCGGTTTCCACCGGGCTGGCCCGCGGAATAGAGCGGCTGCTGCCGGAACTGGCCGGGCGCGTGGAAGCCAAGGCGATCCGCGTGCCGACGGTCAACGTCTCGGCGCTGGACATCACCCTGCAGACCTCGCGCGATACCAGCGCGGCAGAAGTGAACCGTCTGCTCAAATCCGCGTCAGAGTCTGAGTATCGCGGCCTGCTCGACTACACCGAGCTGCAGCACGCCAGCTGCGATTTCAACCACGACCCGCATTCGGCAATCGTCGATGGCAGCCAGACCCGGGTTGCCGGGCCGCGGCTGGTCAACCTGCTGGTGTGGTTCGACAACGAATGGGGCTTTGCCAACCGCATGCTGGATGTGGCGGATTACTGGTTGCAGCTGGCCAACCGGAACAACTGAATCAACATTATCGACAAGGAACTCTGCATGACCGTATTGACCATGAATGAGCTGGATCTCCAGGGCCAGCGGGTATTGATCCGTGAGGACCTGAACGTGCCGGTCAAGGACGGCCAGGTCAAGAGCGATGCGCGCATTCTCGCGGCCCTGCCCACCATCCGGCTGGCGCTGGAAAAGGGCGCGGCGGTCATGGTCTGCTCGCACCTGGGGCGTCCGGAGGAGGGTGAGTTCAGCGAACAGGACAGCCTGGCCCCGGTAGCCGATTACCTGAGCAAGGCGCTGGGCCGCGAGGTAACGCTGGTACGTGATTACCTGAACGGCGTCGCGGTACAGCCGGGCGAGCTGGTGCTGCTGGAGAACGTGCGCTTCAACGCGGGCGAGAAGAAGAACACCGATGAGCTGGCGCAGCAATATGCGGCGCTGTGCGATGTGTTTGTCATGGATGCCTTCGGTACTGCCCACCGCGCCCAGGGCTCCACCCATGGCGTGGCCAGGTTTGCCAAGGTCGCCTGTGCCGGCCCGCTGCTGGCCGCCGAGCTGGATGCACTGGCCAAGGCGCTGGATAAGCCGGCCCAGCCGATGGCGGCCATCGTCGCCGGTTCCAAGGTATCCACCAAGCTGGATGTGCTCAACGCGCTGGCGGACAAGTGCGATCAACTGATCGTCGGTGGCGGCATCGCCAACACCTTCCTCGCTGCTGCCGGGTTGCCGGTGGGCAAGTCGCTGTACGAAGCCGACCTGGTGGATACGGCCAAGGCCATTGCCGCCAAGGTCAGCGTGCCGCTGCCGGTGGATGTGGTGGTGGCCAAGGCCTTCGCCGAAGATGCCGAAGCGACCGTCAAGCTGGTCGCCGAGGTTACCGAGGACGACATGATCCTGGATATCGGCCCGCAGACCGCCGCCCAGTTCGCCGAATTGCTCAAGTCTTCCGGTACCATTCTGTGGAACGGCCCGGTCGGTGTGTTCGAATTCGACCAGTTCGGTGAAGGTACCAAGGCGCTGGCGCTGGCCATTGCCGAGAGCGAGGCCTTCTCGATTGCCGGTGGTGGCGATACCCTGGCAGCGATCGACAAGTACGGCGTCGCCGAGCGTATTTCCTATATTTCCACCGGTGGCGGAGCCTTCCTCGAATTCGTCGAAGGCAAGGTACTGCCCGCTGTCGAGATCCTGCAGCAGCGGGCGCGCTGAGCGCGGTAGCAAGCGTCAGTTTTTGCGCGATAACAGGCGCCCGGCGACAGTCCGGGTGCCATGAGTTGAAGCCAGGTGAGTAAACTGTCAGCCTTGACCGACTGTTTGCCGCTTAGCGCTTTACCCAGACATCATTTACGGAGAGAAAGACCATGGCTTTGATCAGCATGCGCCAGTTGCTGGACCACGCCGCCGAGCACGGTTACGGCGTCCCGGCCTTCAACGTCAACAACCTGGAGCAGATGCGCGCCATCATGGAAGCGGCCGACAAGACCGACTCGCCAGTGATCGTGCAGGCCTCGGCCGGTGCCCGCAAATACGCCGGTGCGCCTTTCCTGCGCCACCTCATCCTCGCTGCTATCGAAGAATTCCCGCACATTCCGGTGTGCATGCACCAGGACCACGGCACCAGCCCGGCGGTATGCCAACGCTCCATCCAGTTGGGCTTCTCCTCGGTGATGATGGACGGCTCCCTGGGTGAAGACGGCAAGACCCCGACCGACTACGACTACAACGTCGACGTGACTCGCCGTACCGTGGAAATGGCCCACGCCTGCGGTGTGTCCGTGGAAGGCGAACTGGGTTGCCTGGGCAGCCTGGAAACCGAGCAGGCCGGTGAAGAAGACGGTATCGGTGCCGAAGGTACTCTGGATCACAGCCAGATGCTGACCGATCCCGAGGAAGCCGCTGATTTCGTCAAGCAGACCAAGGTGGATGCCCTGGCCATCGCCATCGGCACCAGCCACGGCGCCTACAAATTCACCAAGCCGCCGACGGGCGACATCCTGGCGATCGACCGTATCAAGGAAATCCACAAGCGTATCCCCAATACCCACCTGGTGATGCATGGTTCCTCCTCGGTGCCGCAGGAATGGCTGGCGATCATCAACGAGTACGGTGGCGACATCAAGGAAACCTACGGCGTGCCGGTCGAGGAAATCGTCGAGGGCATCAAGCATGGTGTGCGCAAGGTGAACATCGATACCGACCTGCGCCTGGCGTCTACCGGTGCCATGCGTCGCCATATGGCGACCCATCCCAGCGAATTCGATCCGCGCAAGTTCTTCGCTGAAACGGTCAAGGCCATGCGTGATGTCTGCATCGCCCGTTACGAAGCCTTCGGCACTGCCGGACATGCCTCCAGCATCAAGCCGATCAATCTGGAAACCATGTTCCAGCGCTACGCCAGCGGCGAGCTGGACCCCAAGGTCAACTGATCCGTACCGGCGCCGGACACTCTCCGGCGCCCTCTGCACGAGTCCGACACATGCATTCATCCGATGATGCGGCCGACGATGCCTTCGCCCATGAAAAACTGGTCGAGGCGATCGAGAACCAGCTGGCCGAGGGCGAGCCACCGGCGGCCCAGGCCACATTGAACAAACTGACCCTGGTTGGCTATGAGCGTGAGGAGACCCTGAGCCTGATGGCCCAGGTACTGGCGCACCATATCAACCTCATGCTGGAGCAGGATGCGCCCTTCGACCTGCAGGCCTACGAACAGTCCCTGCGCAACCTGCCGGATCTGCCCTGACAAGGAATAGACACAATGTCACCGGTTGCTGTACTGCGAATCATCGCTTTCTATATCCTGGCCGTGCTGGTTGCGACCCTGCTCGGTTGTCTGGTGCAGGCGCAACTGCACCTGGCGGGACTGCCGCCTGCGGATGTGCCGGTCAGCCTGACCAGTCGGCTCGCCGAGGCCTGGCCGATGCTGCTGGGCTTTGCCAAGGCCTTCGGTCTGCTGGTGGTCGTGGTCTTCCTGTGCCTGCTGCCGCTGGCCGCAGGCCTGTCCCGCATCTTCCGGCCCTGGCGCTGGTTGTTGTTTGCCCTGGCGGGTAGTGGCGGGGTCTGGGCTGGTTTCAAGCTCAGCGAGAGCTATCTGCGTGGCTTTATCACCGCCCCGGAGCAGAGTTGGGGCTTGATCGCACTGTCCGTCGCTGCTGCCATCGGCAGCTGGCTGTTCGGCCACCTGACCCGGCCCAGGGCCAGACGCGGGCTGCGCGTATTGGGCTGAGCCGCCGAGAGCCCCGAGTCTACCTGGGAGCATCCGTCTCGCCGTGCACAGTCTCCTGGAAGGTCGATGGCGACCCCGTCGATCGCGACCCGGTCGAGTTCCATCTCGACCAGCGGCCCTGCCGGTAGCTGATTTGCAGCAGGTTGGCTCTGTACCGGTTTTGGGGGCTGTGTGTCCGTGGCACGGTTGGTCGTCAGTGGCAGTGCACGGGTACATTGGGGACACGTTGGTGTCTGATGGCAGTGGGCAGGTAAGTCTGGGGCACGTTCGGTGTCCGACGGCACTGGGCAGTTGCCCTTGGCGAACACGCACCCGTGCCGTCCGTGGCGCTCGTGTGCGGCCGTCCATGGCCGCACACGGTTCGCCAAG
>DXBL01000302.1 GCA_019116555.1 Candidatus Pseudomonas excrementavium | reverse complement strand
GGCGGCAGCGGTTGCTCAGTGTCAACCAGTCGCACCTCGGCCAAGGCCAGCCGCCAACCGGTCTCGGTGGCTTCCGGCAGTCCGTCGATCCGCGCGACGACCTCGACCCGGCTGCCATCGAGTGCAACCGGCAGGCGCTGCGCCAACAGCTGCTGATGAAACAGACTGGACCAGAGCACCCCCAGGCCCAACGCACCCAGCCAGCGCCACCGCGGGCGCCGCCACAACAGCAGCGTCATAACCAATGGCAGCGCCGCCAGCCACAATGGCGGCAGCGCAGGTAGCCCCAGGGGCAACAGCATGCCGGCTATCAGCGCAACCAGCAGCAGTGGCACATCCATGCGCGGAAATATCCTGTGGTGGTGATTTACGACGGAGGTGGTAGTCGGCCACTCTCATTAAGGGCATAATTAACGCCTATCCTTCCCGCCGATCAGTCTGCGATGCCGCGCCAGCTACTCAAACGCTACATGCCCAGTCCGGAACGGATCAAACGCAACAAGTCGCTGCGTTTCATGGGGGCCATCCTTCATGATCCGAACCTCTGGCATATCACCCGCCACAGTGTTGCGCGGGCAGTGGCGACAGGCCTGTTTGTCGCCATGTTGCCAATCCCCATGCAGATGTTACTGGCGGCCTGCATCGCCCTCTTCGTGCGGGGCAATCTGCCGATCTCGGTGGGGCTGGTCTGGTTGACCAATCCGATTACCATGCCGCCGGTCTTCTTCATTCAATACAAGATCGGCACCCTGCTGCTCGGCACGCCCGAACGCACCATGCCCATGGAGCTGTCGATAACCTGGCTGACAACAGAGCTGCAGCACATCTGGCAGCCCATGTTGGTGGGCTCGGTGCTGTCGGGCCTCGTACTCGCCGCCGTCGGCTACTTCGGTACCCTGTTATATTGGCGTTTCTGGGTGGCACGCAACTGGCAGCGCCGCAAAATGCGACGCCGTCGGCAGTCCTGATTCAGGCGGGCTGGCGCTCTACCAGATGACCTTCGTCGAGGGTCAGCACCCGGTCCATCTGCCCCGCCAGGGCCAGATCGTGGGTGACGACGAGAAAGGCGGTGTGCAGCCGCTGGCTGAGCTCCAGCATCAATTGCTGGACACCCCGGGCGGTATGCTGATCCAGGTTGCCGGTCGGCTCATCCAGCAGCACGCAGGCCGGCTCATTGATCAGCGCCCGGGCAATGGCTACCCGTTGCCGCTCACCACCGGAAAGCTCCGCCGGCTTGTGTCCGGCCCGGGCTGACAGCCCGACCCGTTCCAGCATCGCCAGCCCCCGCTGCCGCGCCTCGGCGATCGGCGTCGCGCCGATCAGCAGCGGCATGCAGGCATTCTCCAGGGCGGTGAATTCGGCCAGCAGATGGTGGAACTGATAGACGAAGCCCAGGCCGGTATTGCGCAACCTGCCCCGCTCCGCCTCCTTGAGCGCCGACATCTGCTGGCCGGCCAACCACACTTCACCGGTGCTGGGCGTATCCAATCCACCCAGCATGTTCAGCAAGGTGGTCTTGCCCGAGCCCGAGCTGCCGACAATCGCGATGCGTTCACCGGCGCGCAGGCTCAGGTCGATCTCATTCAGTACCTGCAGGCGCTGCGGTCCCACCGCGTAGTGCTTGCTCAGTTTCCGGCATTCCAGTACTACATCAGTCATAACGCAAGGCCTCCGCCGGTTCGGTACGGGATGCACGCCAGGCCGGATACAGGGTAGCCAGGAAGCTCATGCCCAGCGCGGCGGTGCAGATGATGACGACGTCTGTCCAGATCAGCTGGGACGGCAGGTAACTGATGAAGTACACATCGGAACTGAGAAATTGGGTACCCAGCAGACGCTCCAGTCCAGCCACCAACGCCGATACATTGAGTGCCGCCAGCACACCGAGGACACCCCCGGCCAGGGTGCCGACCACACCGATCACCGAGCCCTGCACCATGAAGATGCCCATGATGGTGCCAGGCGAGGCCCCCAGGGTGCGCAAAATGGCGATATCGGCTTTCTTGTCGGTAACCACCATGACCAGGGTGGAGATGATGTTGAACGCCGCCACGGCGACGATCAGCAGCAGCAACAGGCCGATCATGGTCTTCTCCATGCGGATCGCGGCGAACAGGTTGCCATGGCTGCGGGTCCAGTCCTGGGCGTAATAGTCGCCCGGCAGCTGTTCCACCAGGTTCCAGGCCACCTGCGGCGCCTGGAACAGGTCATGCAGCCGCAGTCGCACGCCCTGCATCTGGCCCGGCTCCCACCGGCTCAGGCGAGCAGCGTCCCCGGCGTGGATCATCGCCATGGAGCCATCCAGCTCCGCGCCGACCTTGAATATGCCGGTGACATGAAAACGCTTGAGCCGCGGAAACACCCCTGCCGGGGTGACCGAGGCTTCCGGCAGGACCAGGGTCAGCTTGTCGCCCGGCATCACACTGAAGCGCCGAGCGATCAGTTCGCCGATGATGATGCCGAACTCGCCGTCCCGCAGATCTGCCAGACTGCCGGATTGCATGTGATCTTCGATGATCGATACCTGGGCCTCGGCCTCCGGAATCACCCCGCTGACCAATACCGGCGCAACGCTACCGTTGTGGGTCAGCATGCCCTGCAGCTGGATGAAGGGCGCCGCCGCGGCGACTTCCGGGTGGGCCTCGAGCTGGGTGGCCAGCGTGCGCCAGTCATCGATGGGCTGGTACCCGTTGATGCTGGCGTGGGGCACCATGCCGAGGATGCGGGTGCGCAGTTCCCGGTCGAAACCGTTCATGACCGACAGCACCAGGATCATGACCAGTACCCCGAGGGTCAGGCCGAGCATGGAAATCAACGATATGAAGGAGATGAAGTGGTTACGGCGTTTGGCGCGCGTGTAGCGCAACCCGATGAAAAAAGGCAAGGGTCTGAACATGGAGTACCAGTTACCTGATGGGGAATAGCCCCGATGAATGGCAGTTCGGGCTGCCATGTTACACTGAATCCGGTTTCGGTAAACGGGGCTGAACATGCAGACCAACAATACCACCGATGTGCACGCAGGTTATTTCCAGATTCAGGATCACCTGGCGCTGGACTATCGACCAACCGAGGCACCAACGAGTTCCTCGCCGGCCCAATCGGACGAGTCGCCCTTGTTCGGGCTGCTCGGCGAACTCCACCTGCTGGACCATGATTCACAACACCTGCTGCGCCAGATTGGCGAGCGTGACCGCAATCTCGCCGCCTACCTGAAGATACTGGGCAAGCGGGTCGAGCTGATCGGCCGGGCACTGGCCTCACAGATGGCCGAGGATATGGGCACGCCGGTCGATGTAACCCTGAGCGAGGCCGGTCTCACCTTTCCCTCCAGTGATGCCCTGCCGGTCGGCCAGTGGATCAACCTGCGCCTGCTGTTGCCGACGCCCATCGGTTTGAGCGCTCCAGCACAGATCGCCGCCTGCTTTCGCGACGGCTCTTCCGGCCCCTACCTGATACAGGTAAGCTTCGATCAGTTCAATGATGCCCAGCGCCAACTGCTGGCCCGGCATATCATGCACAAGCAGGCACAGGATATCCGTGCCGCGAAAGACCACGAAAGGACCTCGACATGAAATACGCACTACCGCTCTTGCTCACCACCAGCCTGTTCGCTGCCGGCATCCAGGCCGACACCCTGACCATCCCGCTGGGCCAGCAGGCGAGCGGCCAGCAGCTCAGCCTGCCACAACGGGGCACCAGCGCCGCTGCGGTCAGCCAGCAGTACGGCGAACCGGTAACTCGCCATGCCGCGGTGGGCGAGCCACCGATCAGCCGCTGGGATTACGCCGGCTTCAGTGTGTATTTCGAGCATGACAAGGTGGTGCACAGCGTTCACCAGCATATCCCGCAACACAACTGAGAGACTGCATGCTGATATATGGCCATCGAGGTGCCCGTGGCGAAGCCCCGGAAAACACCCTGCCAAGCTTTCGCAAGGCCCTGGAGGTCGGGGTCAGACGGGTTGAGCTGGACCTGCACCTGTCTTCCGATCATCAGTTGATGGTCATTCATGACCCCACGCTCAAGCGCACCACCGGTATCAAGGGCAAGATTGCAGCCCACACCGCCGCCGAGCTGATGCGCCTGGATGCACGGCTCGGTCTGGCTGGCTGGGGCGAACCCTGCCCCATCCCCACCCTGGAGCAGCTGTTTCGCAGCTGTCCCGAGTTCGAACACTACCAGTTGGAGGTCAAGAGTGGCTCGGCTGCGCAATCGCGCCGGGTAATGAGCGCCGTCATGCCCCTGGTGGATGAGTTCGGGCTGCGCGAGAAGGTGGTGATCACCTCATCCAGCCGTACGCTGCTGCGCTACGTGCAGCAGAACGGCGGCGAACTGCCCACCGGTCTGGTCGAGGAATATGGCTTTCTGGATCCGGTGAAAAGCGCGCTGAGATATCAATGCCGCTTTCTGGTGCTGAACTGGAAACTGTGCACCCCGGCGCGGGTTGCCCAGGCCCAGCGCCAGGGATTGCATGTTTCGGTGTGGACGGTGAACGATCCGCAGCTGATGCTGCGGTTGCGGGACATGGGCGTCGACAGCCTGATAACTGACGTACCGCAATTGGCAGTCAGGGTTCTGGGCGGTACCGGCGACGCTTCCTGAGCCCACCGGACCACCCAGCCACTTCAGAACAGCCGACCGAGGCCATCCAGCGCAGCAACCCGATAGGCTTCGGCCATGGTCGGGTAGTTGAAGGTGGTATTGACGAAATACTTGATGGTATTCGCCTCCCCTTGCTGACTCATGATGGCCTGACCGATATGCACGATCTCGGACGCCTGGTCACCGAAGCAATGGATACCGAGCACCTGCAGGGTGTCACGATGGAACAGGATCTTCAGCATGCCCACCGGCTCGCAGCTGATCTGCGCTCGCGCCATGCTCTTGAAGAACGCCTGACCCACCTCGTAGGGTACCTTTTCGCTGGTCAGCTCACGCTCGGTCTTGCCCAGGGAACTGATCTCCGGAATCGTGTAGATGCCGGTCGGTACGTCATCGACGAACCGCCAACTGTCATTCTCGACGATATTTCCCGCCGCCGAGCGGCCCTGGTCGAAGGCCGCGCTGGCCAGACTCGGCCAGCCGATCACATCGCCGGCCGCATAGACGTTGGGAACATCGGTGCGATAGTTCTCATCCACCAACACCTGGCCACGGCTGTTGGGTTTCAGACCAATATTCTCCAGCCCAAGGCCGTCGGTGTTACCGGAGCGGCCGTTGCACCAGAGCAGCGCATCACCCTTGATCTTCTTGCCCGATTTCAGGTGCAGTACCACCCCGCCGCCGTCCAGGCCCTCGATTTTCTCGTATTCCTCATTGTGCCGGATGAGCGCCATGCTGTTGCGCAGGTGGTAGCTCAGGGCATCGGAAATCTCGTCATCGAGGAAACTCAGCAACCGATCGCGGTTGTGAATCAGATCCACCTTGACCCCCAGGCCACAGAAAATCGACGCGTATTCGCAGCCGATGACCCCGGCGCCGTAGATGATCAACGTGCGCGGCGTGTGGTTGAGCTGCAGGATGGTGTCGCTGTCATAGATCCGCGGGTGGTTGAAGTTGACGTCCGCCGGACGATACGGGCGTGAACCGGTAGCGATGATGATTTCCTGGGCGATCAGTCGATCCACGGCCCCTTCGGCGTTCACCAGCTCGATGGTATGGGCATCGGCGAAACTGCCCTTGCCGAAGAACAGGTCGATGCGGTTGCGCGCATAGTAGCTGTTACGCGAGCGCACCTGGCGGGAAATGACCTTCTCGGCGCTGTTGAGCACGTCCGGGAAAGAGAAGTCCCGCGGCTCGCCTATCGCCCGGAAGATCGGGTTGGTGTTGAACTGGATGATCTGCTTGACCGAGTAACGCAGCGCCTTGGACGGGATGGTGCCCAGGTGGACACAGTTGCCGCCCACCATGTTGCGCTCCTCGACCACCGCGACCCGGCGCCCGTTCTTCGCCGCGTTGACCGCAGCACCCTCACCCGCCGGGCCTGCGCCCAGCACCACCACATCATAGTTATACACAGCCATTCAATTTCGGTCCTGTAACAATACGAAGATATCCGCGCAGCGCGCCCTCACTCCTTGCGAGTGGCGTCGTAGCCGAGCGCCGCGCCTTTGGTCGAACCGGTGTCCTGACGCGATTCCTCACACTTGTTGGGGTTGCCACCGCAGATGCCACAGGTACTGTCGAGGCCGGTAGCGCCAATACCGCCACAGGAACCGGCGATCGGTTTGCGGCCCATCATGACGCCAACGGCCATGCCGGCAACGCAGAGCAGCATCACCACAAAAGCCAGTAACCAAACCATGATTTACTCCTTGCTCTGTTGCAGAGCGATGAATTGGGGTGTGCTTCGGGACACGAAGCCATCCCCCTCACGAATGACGAATAATGCCGGCAGCTCATGCTCGATGGCGTACTGCCAACCAAGTTCCGAGCCCTTGACCAGCAGCACCGTGGACAGACCATCGGCCCAGGCGGCTGACGGATGCAGCACCGTCACTGCCGCCAGGTCATGCATGACCGGCCGGCCGGTGACCGGATCGAAGGTGTGCGAGTAGCGCTGGCCTTCATGTTCGAAATAGTTCCGGTAATCACCGGAGGTGGATACTCCCAGCCCCCGTAGTGGCAGCACCAACTGCGCCACGCGGCTGTCGTCCCGCGGCTCCTCTACGGCGATGCGCCAGGGGCGCCCGCCAGGTTTGTTGCCATCGGCTTTCAGCTCGCCGGTAATTTCCACCATGTAATCTTTGATGCCCATGCCAGCCAGGTGTTCCACCACCTGGTCGATCATGTAACCGGCAGCGATACCGCTGATATCCAACTGCAATGGGGCATCCTTGCACAGCTGCCCGTCTCGTACATGCAGATGCTGATGACCGGTGCGCGCCATGGCGGCGGCCACCTGTTCCTCGTCCGGTACGCCCTGGTGCCCGCCGTCACCGTGAAATCCCCACAGCTCCAGCAACGGATCGAGCGTCAGATCGAAGCTGCCCTGACTGTCCTGGTGCAGCCGTTCTGCCAGTTGCACAAGCTCCAGTATCGATTGTGGCATGGCCTGACAGGTGCCGGAGGGCGCGGCATTGAAGCGGGACATTTCCGAGCTGGGTCGCCAGGTGGAGGCTGCGTCTTCGAACTCTTCCAGCAACTGGTCGACCGAGGCCTTGACCTCGGCCGGGGCGGGTGACTGGGCCGAGCCCACCCATTTGATCGAGTAGGTACTGCCCATGGTGGAGCCGTAGATTTCGGAAACCGGCTCGGCAGAATTGAAACAGCCCGTCAGGGCGGCTGCGAGAGCAGCAACACCGACGGGCCAGACAAGGCGGCGAAGCATGCTAACCGCCAAAGTCGTCGAGCAGGATATTCTCCGGCTCCACACCCAGATCTTCCAGCATCTTGATGACCGACGCGTTCATCATGGGCGGTCCGCACATGTAGAATTCACAGTCTTCCGGCGCCGGGTGATCCTTGAGGTAGTTGTCGTAGAGGACGTTGTGGATGAAACCGGTCGGGCCTTCCCAGTTATCCTCGGGCAATGCATCGGACAGCGCCAGGTGCCACTCGAAGTTGTCATGCTCGGCCGCCAGCTTGTCATATTCGTCGACATAGAAGGCTTCGCGCAGGGAGCGGGCACCGTACCAGAAGGACATCTTGCGCTTGGTCTTGATCCGCAGCAGCTGGTCCATGATGTGCGAACGCATCGGCGCCATACCGGCACCACCACCAACGAAGACCATTTCGGCATCAGTGTCCTTGGCGAAGAATTCGCCGAAGGGACCGTACACGGTGATCTTGTCGCCCGGCTTCAGAGCGAACACATAGGAGGACATCTGCCCCGGCGGTACATCGTCACGGCCGGGCGGCGGCGACGCCACGCGGATATTGAACTTGACGATGCCCTGCTCTTCCGGATAGTTGGCCATGGAATAGGCACGGATGACGGTCTCATCCACCTTGGAGACGTAGCGCCACAGGTCGAACTTGTCCCAGTCGCCCTGGAACTCCGGCTGGATGTCGAAGTCCTTGTAGCTCACCGTATGTGGCGGGCATTCCAGCTGCACATAACCACCGGCGCGGAAGTTGACGTTCTCCCCTTCCGGCAGGCGCAAGGTCAGCTCCTTGATGAAGGTGGCCACGTTGGGGTTGGACTCCACCACGCATTCCCACTTCTTGACGCCGAAAATCTCTTCCGGGATCTCGATCTTCATATCCTGCTTGACCGGCGTCTGGCAGGACAAGCGCCAGCCTTCCCGGGCCTCGCGCCGGGTGAAGTGGGATTCTTCAGTCGGCAGCATCTCCCCGCCACCCGACTCCACCACGCACTTGCACTGGGCACAGGTACCACCGCCACCACAGGCCGACGACAGGAAGATGCCATTGGATGCCAGGGTTCCCAGCAACTTGTCACCCGCCGGCACCGTGATGGTGCGCTCGCCATTGATCTCGATGCTCACATCGCCACTGCTCACCAGCTTGGAACGGGCGATGAGAATCACCACCACCAGCGCCAGCACGATGGCTGTGAACATGCCGATGGCGAGAAAAATTTCATAGTTCATCTGCTCACTCCATTCCTACAGCTGTACGCCAGAGAAAGACATGAAGCCCAGCGACATCAGTCCGATTGTAATGAAGGTGATGCCCAGCCCCTGGAGCCCATCGGGAACATCGCTGTACTTGAGCTTCTCGCGAATGGCCGCCAGCAAGGCGATCGCCAGGGCCCAGGAGGTGCCCGAGCCGAAGCCGTAGACCACACTCTCCGAAAGGTTGTAGTCCCGCTCGACCATGAACAGCGTGCCACCCATGATCGCGCAGTTCACCGTGATCAGCGGCAGGAACACACCCAGCGCGTTGTAGAGCGCAGGTACGAACTTGTCCAGCAGCATCTCCATGATCTGCACGATCGCGGCGATCACCCCGATATAGCTCAGCAGACCGAGGAAACTCAGATCAACGTCCGGCAGACCGGCCCAGGCCAGGGCACCGTCCTTGAGCAGGTAGGTGAAGATCAGGTTGTTGGCCGGTACTGTGATCGCCTGCACCACAATGACCGCGATACCCAGACCAATTGCCGTCTCCACCTTCTTGGAGATGGCAATGAAGGTACACATGCCGAGGAAGAAGGCCAGCGCCATGTTCTCGACGAACACGGCTTTGACGAACAGACTGATGTAGTGCTCCATTAATATGCCTCCCGCTCGGAAACCTGAGGTGCCATGCGATAGGTCGGCTCCTCAACCTGCTCCTTCTTCCATACCCGTATAGCCCAGATGAACAGACCAATCAGGAAGAACGCAGAAGGGGGCAGCAACAGCAGGCCATTGGGCATATACCAACCGCCGTCGTTGATTACCGGCAACACGGTATAACCCATCAGCTTGCCCGCCCCGAACAGCTCACGAACGATACCCAGTACAATCAGCACCACGCTGTAGCCCAGACCGTTACCGATACCATCGAAGAACGACAGCACGGGCGGGTTCTGCATGGCAAATGCTTCGGCACGCCCCATCACGATACAGTTGGTGATGATCAGTCCGACGAACACCGATAGCTGCTTGGACAGCGAGTACGCGTATGCCTTCAGCACCTGATCTACCAGGATAACCAGCGAGGCAATGATCACCATCTGCACGATCATGCGAATCGAACTGGGGATCTGACTACGGATCATGGAGATGAACAGGTTGGAGAATCCGGTCACCAGGGTCAGGGCGACACACATTACCAACGCGGTATTGAGGTTCGAGGTAACCGCCAGGGCGGAACAGACTCCGAGAATCTGCAAGCCAATAGGGTTATTGTTGAAAACCGGGTCCAGCAGGACCTGTTTGACTGTCGGCTGTGACATGATCAAGCCTCCCCTGCGCGCAGGTTATCAATAAAGGATCCGAAGCCGTTCTCACCCAGCCAGTAGTTCAACAGGTTGTTTACCCCGTTGGCTGTCAAGGTTGCCCCAGCCAGACCATCGATCTGATGATCAGCATTCGGATTGGAAGAGTCGACACTGCCCTTGATGACGCGAATGGCCAGCTCGCCGTCGTCATTGAAGATTTCCTTGCCTGGCCACATGCCGCGCCAGTTCGGGTTATCCACTTCGCCACCCAGGCCGGGGGTTTCGGCATGCTGATAGAAACCGAAGCCCTGGACTGTGTTCAGGTCACCCTGCAATGCCAGAAAACCATGCAACGTAGACCAGAGTCCGTAACCCCGCACGGGCAGGATCAGGGTTTCCATCTCCTGGTTATCGTTTTCGACGACATACACCACGCTGTAGTTCTCGCGGCGATTGATCGAGGCGATATCTTCGCCGCTGGTCAGGTTCCTTGACAGCGACGGGTCCTTGGCTGCCGCCACGGGGTCGAAGGTCTGGGCATCGTACTCATCACTGAAACGGCCGGTTTCCAGATCAACCAGGCGCGCAATGATGCGCTCATTGAACAGCGCCTGCACTTCCTGGCCGGACATGCTGGAATCACCGAGGCCGGCGATCGCCAGAATATTGCGTTGTTTATCCAGCTGGCTGTTTTCGATCTGGATCGGGCGCAGAGCGACCGCAGCCCCCGCCACGAAGACGGAACAGACCAGGCACACCAGCAGGGCCACCACCAGCGTGCGAGCAGTGGATTCTTTTTGACTAGACATTGCGTGCCAGCCTCCGCTTGATATTGGCTTGAACGATGAAGTGATCGATCAGCGGTGCACACAGGTTGGCGAACAGGATCGCCAGCATCATGCCTTCCGGGAAGGCGGGGTTGACCACGCGGATCAGCACCACCATGACACCGATCAGCGCACCAAAGATCCACTTACCCAGATTGGTCATGGACGCCGACACCGGGTCGGTGGCCATGAAGATCAGACCAAAGGCGAAGCCACCCGTGACCATGTGCCAATACCAGGGCATGGAGAACATCGGGTTGGTATCCGAGCCTATGGTATTGAACAGCATGCTCAGCGCGATCATGCCAATCATGACGCCGGCAACGATGCGCCAGGACGCGATCTTGGTCATCAACAGGACGGCACCACCAATGA
>DXBL01000301.1 GCA_019116555.1 Candidatus Pseudomonas excrementavium | reverse complement strand
CAGCTGGATGGTGTGCAGCTGGTGATCGCGGCGACGGACGACGAGGCGCTCAATGCCCAGGTCTCCCGCGATGCCCAGGCACGCAACCTGCCGGTCAATGTGGTGGATGCTCCCGAGCACTGCACCGTTATCTTCCCGGCCATTGTCGACCGTTCCCCCCTGATGATCGCCATCTCCAGCGGCGGCCACGCGCCGGTGCTGGCACGCCTGACCCGCGCCCGCATCGAAACCCTGTTTCCCCATGCCTGGGGGCGGCTGGCACAGCTGGCCCAGCGTTTCCGCGACCGGGTCAAAGCAGCGTTTCCGACGATCAATCAGCGCCGGGTGTTCTGGGAAGACGCCTTCCAGGGCGATATCGCCGAGCGCGTATTCTCCGGCCGCGATGCCGACGCCGAACAGTTGCTGATCGAGCGCCTGCAGGAGCAGCAAGGCAAGTCCTACCAGGGCGAGGTCTATCTGGTCGGCGCCGGTCCGGGTGATCCGGATCTGTTGACCTTCCGCGCCCTGCGCCTGATGCAGCAGGCCGATGTGGTCCTGCACGATCGACTGGTGCCGGACACCATC
Organism: Candidatus Pseudomonas excrementavium; assembly: GCA_019116555.1. Taxonomy (GTDB): domain Bacteria; phylum Pseudomonadota; class Gammaproteobacteria; order Pseudomonadales; family Pseudomonadaceae; genus Halopseudomonas; species Halopseudomonas excrementavium. The sequence goes on along the minus strand of DXBL01000301.1, from coordinate 11,644 downwards.
ATCGATCTGTGTCGGCGGGATGCGGACCGCATCTACGTGGGCAAGGCCCGCGCCGACCATGCGGTTCCCCAGGAGCAGATCAATCAGCTGCTGGTGCGCCTGGCGAAGGAGGGCAAGCGGGTGCTGCGCCTCAAGGGCGGCGATCCCTTCATCTTCGGTCGTGGCGGGGAGGAGATCGAGGAGCTGGCCGCTAACGATATTCCCTTCCAGGTGGTGCCGGGCATCACCGCGGCCAATGGCTGTTCCGCCTATGCCGGTATTCCGCTGACCCACCGCGACTACGCGCAATCGGTCCGCTTTGTCACCGGTCACCTCAAGGATGGCAGTACCAATCTGCCCTGGCAGGAGCTGGTGGTGCCGGGCCAGACGGTGGTGTTCTACATGGGGCTGGTTGGGCTGCCGGTGATCTGCGAGCAGTTGATCCTGCATGGCCGCGATCCAGCGACGCCGATCGCGCTGATCCAGCAGGGCACCACCTCCAGTCAGATGGTGTTGACCGGCACCCTGGCCAGCATGCCGACACTGGTCGAGCAGACGGAAATCAAGCCGCCGACCTTGCTGATCGTCGGCGAGGTGGTAAGTCTGCGTGACAAGCTGAAGTGGTTCGACATACCACAGCAAGGCTGATCCGGAGGAGCGTATGGCACGCAAATTGGTGGTCAGGCGCGGAGCCAAGGTGGGTGCGGCCCCGGGGACTCTGGTGCACATCGGCAAGCACAAGCCGGACAGCGCGGCGATCCGCGTGATCGACTACGCACCCGATGAGTTGCGCGAGTCAGTGATCGAGGATCTGGACAGCTATCGCGGCGAGACCGATGCCGAGCGCATCCTCTGGCTCAACGTGGATGGCGTCAGCGATGCCTCGGTAGTGGAAAAGCTCGGGGCAGTGTTCGAGCTGCATCCGCTGGTAATGGAAGACATCCTCAATACCGACCAGCGGCCCAAGGTGGAAGATTACCAGGGCTACCTCTACATCGTGCTGCGTATGCTGCAGTTCGACCAGGGGCGGCAGCAGATTCACTCAGAGCAGCTCAGCCTGGTGCTCGGGCCGGGTTTCGTACTGTCGTTCCAGGAGCGCCGGGGGGATGTTTTCGACGGCGTCCGCGAACGACTGCGGGCCGGGCGGCGCATCCGTTTCATGCGCACCGATTATCTGGCCTACGCCTTGCTCGATGCCGTGGTCGACCATTATTTCGAGATGCTGGAATACATCGGTGAGCAGGTCGAGGCGCTGGAAGACCAGTTGATCGATGCACCCGGGGCCGACACCCTGGCGCGTATCCATCACTACAAGCGGGAAATGCTATTGCTGCGCAAGTCCATCTGGCCGCTGCGCGAGGTGCTCAGCCGCCTGAGCCGGGACGAAAGCCCGCTGATCTCCGACGAAACCCGACTCTATCTGCGCGACGTCTACGATCACGCCATTCACGTGATGGACAGCATCGATACCATTCGCGAGCTGCTGGTGAGCATGCTCGATCTGTACCTGTCCAGTGTCAGCAAGCGCATGAACGAGATCATGAAGGTACTGACCATCTTCGCTACCCTGTTCATGCCGCTGACCTTCATCGTCGGCGTGTACGGCATGAACTTCGACGTGATGCCTGAGTTGCGCTGGCGTTGGGGCTATCCGGCGGTAATGGGGGTGATGCTGGTGATCGTCCTCGGGCTATTGGCGTTCTTCCGCAGGCGACGCTGGATCTGATCCCAGTGCAATTTTGATCAGCTGGGCTCAAGGCTGCGCCTGATAGGCAGCTTCGCTGCTAATCATGGGCTATATTGTATCGGCCGCCGCAACCAGCGGTGGTCGACAGATATGCCATGAACAAATAAGAACAAGGAGCATGGGATGAGCGCTATATTGGTATTGGCGGCAGGGTTGATCCTGATGGCATTGGGGTATTTCATCTACTCCAAATTCATCGCCGAGAAAATATTTCGTCTGGACCCGGACTTTCGTACGCCTGCCCATGAACTGGAAGATGGCGTCGATTTTGTGCCCACCAACAGGTATGTTCTCTGGGGCCACCACTTCACCTCGGTTGCCGGAGCCGCGCCCATTGTCGGGCCGGCCATCGCGGTCATCTGGGGCTGGGCGCCAGCCTTCCTCTGGGTAGTTTTCGGCACCATCTTCTTCGCTGGCGTGCACGATACCGGGGCCATCTGGGCTAGCGTTCGCAACAAGGCGCGCTCCGTCGGCTCGCTGACCGGTGATGTGGTCGGCAAACGGGCACGCAGCATATTCATGATCGTCATTTTCCTGTTGCTGCTGATGGTCAATGCGGTATTCGCCGTGGTGATCGCCAATCTGATGATGTCCTTCCCCTCGGCAGTCATTCCGGTATGGGGCGCCATCGCCGTCGCGCTGATAGTTGGACAATTGATCTATCGTCGCAAGATCGGCCTGATCGCCGTATCGGTGGTCGGTGTGGCGGCCTTGTATGGCCTGATTCTGCTCGGGCCGTCAATGCCGGTTCAGATGCCAGCCGAAGTCGCCGGCGTGTCCGGCAACGCCGTCTGGATCCTGCTGCTGTTTCTCTACGCCGGTGTCGCCTCGGTATTGCCGGTCTGGATGCTGCTGCAACCCCGTGACTACATCAATGGACTGCAACTGTTCGTTGGGCTGCTGATTCTCTACGCCGCCATCGTGCTGTTCAACCCGAGCATGATCGCCCCGATGTTCAACGACAACGTGCCGGCCGGTACGCCATCCATTCTTCCATTGCTGTTTGTGACCATTGCCTGCGGTGCCATCTCCGGCTTCCACGGACTGGTCTCGTCAGGCACCACCTCCAAACAGTTGAATCGCGAGACCGATGCCCGCTTCGTCGGTTATTTCGGTGCGGTGGGTGAGGGCATGCTGGCCCTGGCGGCGATTCTGGTGGCTTCGGCCGGGTTTGCCTCGCTGGCAGACTGGGAGGCGATGTATTCCGCGTTTGGCCAGGGAGGGGTGACCGCATTCGTGCAGGGCGGTGCCTATATCATTTCCAACGCCATGGGTGTATCCGATGTGCTGGCGGCCACCATGCTGACGGTGATGGCTGCGCTGTTCGCCGGTACTACCATGGATACCGGCCTGCGCCTGCAGCGCTATATCTTCCAGGAGTGGGGTGAGATCTACAACATCGAGTGGATGAAGAAAGGGCTGCCGGCGACCATCCTGGCCATTGCTTCCTGTCTGTTGCTGGCCTTTGGCGCTGGTGGCGCGGATGGCTCCGGCGGCATGCTGATCTGGCCCCTGTTCGGTACCACCAACCAACTGCTGGCCGGCCTGACACTGCTGGTCATCACGGTGATGCTGGTCCACCTGCGGCGGCCGATCAGATACACCCTGGTGCCCCTGTGCTTCGTGCTGGTGATGACGGTTATCGCCTTGGTGCTGCAGGTACGCACCTTCTATGAACAGGGCAATTACTTCCTACTGATTCTGGACATAGTAGTGTTGATCGCATCGATCCTGGTGGCTATGGAGTGCGCCTCGGCCCTCAAGCGGCACCGGGCCATTGCTGCGCAGAATCAGCCGTGACCGGAGGACGAGAGCCGAAGCAGCGGGGCTGGCTCGACCAGGCCCGCTTTTTTCTGGAGGAAGCCTATGGCAGCCGCTATCGCGGCGCGATTGCCCGTGCGCGGCGCGATGAGGATGACCTGTTCATGCTGCTGGTCTTTGCCGAGATGATGGGCGTGCCGAATCCGGCGGCCTATTACACACTGGAGCTGCAGCCATTATTGCTGGAGCGTTTCCACGACTGGCATCGGCGTATGGGCATGGAGCATTCACCGCTGGATCACTTTCGTTGCTGTTGAGAGAACCCGATGTTTGATCTATTGAACCGCAGGCTGGTCTGGGTCGGCGGCAAGGGTGGCGTGGGCAAGACCACGGTGTCGGCTGCGCTGGCGATACTCGCCGCCGAGCGTGGTCGGCGCTGCCTGGTAGTATCCACGGACCCGGCCCACAGCCTCGGTGATGTCTTCGCCCGTGAACTGGACGACAAGCCACGACGCCTACTGCCGAATCTGGATGCCATGGAGATCGACCCGGATGCCGAGGTCGACCGTCACCTCAAACGGGTAATGGATCAGATGAAGGGTTTTGCCGCCCCGGAAATGCTCGGCGAGCTCAAGCGGCAAATGCAACTGACGCGGCAATCACCGGGCACTCAGGAAGCAGCTTTGCTGGAGCGCATTGCCCGGTTGATCAATGATCCGGACAGCGCATATGACCTTATCATTTTCGATACCGCACCCATCGGCCACACGCTGCGCCTGCTGTCATTGCCGGAAGCCATGGCCGCCTGGACCGACGGTCTGCTGTCGCACAGTCGCAAGTCAGCCGAGCTGGGCAAGGTACTGCAGCATCTGACGCCAAAAGCGGGGCGCGACATCGCCACGCCCTTTGATGACCCGGAGCATGACTCGCTGAGCACCATGGATCGGCGTTCGCGGGATGTCGCCAGAACCCTGATGGACCGCCGCCGGCTGTTCCATCAGGCGCGGCGCAAACTTGAAGATCCCGCGGTCAGTGGTTTTCTGTTCGTGATGACGCCCGAGCGGTTGCCGATTCTGGAAACCGTAAGGGCAGTAGCGACCCTCGCGGAAGTGGGGATCCCAGTGGTTGCGACATTGGTCAACCGGGTCATTCCCGAACAGGCCGATGGCGATTTTCTGCGCCGCCGGCGCGCGCAGGAAGCCGTTTATCTGCAGCGGATCGATACCGAACTGAGCCAGCTGCCGCGTCCGCGGCTACCCTGGCTGGAAACCGATGTACAGGGGTTGGAGATCCTGCAGTCGATCGCCCAGCGTCTGGCTGCGCTGGGCTTCTGAACTCAATCCTCTTGGATAGCGGCGATGAAGGCTTTCCCGAGTGCCTCGTCCATGGCGTAGGGATCAGGCAGATAGCGCAGGCTGCCGTCTTCCATCACCTGTACGGTCCAGTAGGCCAGAATCACCTGGGGGCCGTTCTTGACCTGGACTTCATGGGTCTCACCGGTGGCCTGCAGCTCGGTGATCTTTTCCCGCTCACTCGCGTCCAGGCTGTTGAACAGATAATCAGCCAACTCGGTCGCCTGTTCCACTCGCACACAGCCAGAACTGACGTTCCGCGCCGCCCGGTCGAACAGCGACTGGCTGGGCGTGTCATGGAGGAATACGGCAAAGGGATTCTCGAAGCGGAACACCATTGCCCCAAGCGGGTTCTCCGGTCCCGGAGGCTGACGCAGCATGACGCCCTGAGGGTCTTCCCAGTCGATATCCGCGGGATTCAACCGGTTACCTTCGAAATCCAGCACCTGCAGATCGCGCTCGGCAAAATAGGCGGGATTGCTGCGGATCGCTGGTAATTTGTCCTGGCGTAAAATGGTCGGCGGAATGGTCCAGCTCGGATTGAGGGTAACCCGGTTGATGCGCGATACCATCAGCGGGGTGGCTCGGTCGGCCGTGCCCGATTGCACCCGGGACGCCCAATGGACATCGTTGCCCTGGAGCACCACCGCCGTGCTACCTGCAGAGTTGACCAGCAGCACATGGTCATCGCGCCGGGCCTCCAGCCAGCGCAGGCGTTCCAGGTTGATGAGTATCTGCAGCAAACGCTCCTGTGGGGTTACGTTCATTGCCGCCACCGTCTGCCGGCCGACAATACCATCGCCCTGCAAGCCATGGGCGACCTGGAATGCCCGGACGGCCTGTTGCAGTTGGCTATCGTAGATCAGCGGCTGAGCGCGTACCGGTTGGGTGAAGGGCACGATAGGGTCGGTGAGCGGGCCGGCCGAGAGATCTTCCCTGGGCAGGAAGCCTTCCAGCATCAGCCGCTGGGCCAGCTGGGGCAGGCGCGGATCATCCGCTCCCGCCTTGATCGACGGGCCCTCGGGAAAGGGGGTGAAAGTCACCGATTCGCGGTCCATCTGTCGGTAGGCGCGGCGCAATTCCACATACTGGGGCAGGGTGGGGCGGGCGTGGTCGAAGGCTCGTGACATATCCGCCAACCCCTGGGTACCCAGCTCGGCAACGGACGGTCTTGCCGGCGGCGGATAGTCCTCCGGATGCCACATCGGTTCATGGTCTTCAGGGTCAAGCCGCCCGCGACTCAGATGCTCCAGAGCCTGCAGGTAGGTCGCGGTCATCCGCAGTTCCGCGCAGACATCCTCGGGTTCCTCGGCAAAGGCCAGGGCATACTCGCGTGGCTCCAGGCCATCGGTGGCCAGCTCGAGCAGTTCCTCCTGCAGGCTCTGCAGCCGCTCTTCCTGCTGCCAGATGGAAACGTAGCCATTGGCCTGGTAGAGCTGCTCCAGCGCCTCGCTGAGCGGCATGCTGCGCAGCTCCGGTAAGCCTTCGCACTGCTGGGCAGTGCCTTGCATCAACCTCTCCTGGATGGGCGTCAATGCAACCTTGACGGTGAATTCTGCCTTGGCGGGCACGGCGGCCCAGCAAAGGCAACTGACGAATAGCACTGTACATTTTTTGAGCAACAGGTAATCTCCCAACCACATTTTGGGGGCGCATCTGTTCATCCGGCCTGCCTGCAGTATAGGCAAAGCCACGCAGAGTGTTTGATCAGCGGCCGGAGAGCGACCTGTTTCTTTCATCTTTTCTTGTTGGCTCGACCCTTTTGAGCCCAGGGGTAACTCGATGTTCGATCGTCTACGCCGCGTTGGCGTATTGACCGCTGCCTGCCTCGCGTTCGTGGCCGGCCCGGCGGCCGCCATGGAAACCGCCATCACCCATCCGCCCGCCCAACCCTACCCGCAGGACCAATTGGCCAGCAGCCTGGCCACCCAGGCGCCCGATCTCAATCCGCAGGTGTTGCTGACCGCGGTATCGGCAATGCAATGTGCGGTCAGCAGCGGCGCCGAGCCGGCGGACCGTCTGGCGGTGATCGACTTCTCCCTGCCGTCCAGCGAACAGCGCCTGTGGATCTTCGATCTGCAGACCAGAACGCTGCTGTTGCAGGATCTGGTCGCCCACGGCCAGGGATCGGGCGGCAATCTGGCGAGCAGCTTCTCCAATGTCGAGGGCAGCCATCAGTCCAGCATCGGCCTGTTTCGTACCCAGGAAAGCTACTTCGGCAAGCACGGCTATTCCCTGCGCATGGACGGCCTGGAAGCGGGCATCAATGACCTGGCCCGCCAGCGGGCAATCGTCATTCACCCCGCCGACTACGTCGATCCCAGCTGGGTCGAGCGCCATGGTCGCATCGGCCGCAGCCACGGTTGCCCGGCGGTACGTCCAGAAGTGGCGAGCATGGTGGTGGATAGCCTCAAGGGCGGTCAGTTCATGTTTTCCTGGTATCCGGATGACCACTGGCTGGCCACGTCATCCTTCATCAACTGCCCGGCCACCGATGGTGGCGACATGATAGTATCGGCCCGCTGAATCGTCTCGCAGACCGGCAGCTGGATAATGGCCAGTTGCCGGTTTGTCATCAACCTGCAATCCTTTTTCCCTAGCATGCAACTCACATTCGGTACGCAGTGTGTTGCCCTCCATGAAGATATCCACCCGCTTGATGCTGGGCTCGTCCTTGCTGACGATCCTGGCTGTTGTCGTTTCTTCCGGCATTACCGGTTGGTTGGCGCTTGACCGCAGCAGCGAGGCGGTCGGGCGCAGTGTCGAGCAGCAATTCATGGCGGTCGCGGCCGGGCGCCAGAGCAGCGTCAGCAGCCAGGTGCAGAGCCATCATGACCTGCTGTTGTCGGTAGCCAACAGCCGTATGACCCAGGAAGCGATCTACGGTTTTGTCCGGCCCTTCGTTTCCTATCGCTACGAGGTCACTCCACCGAAAATGGAACAGCTGCAGCAGAGCATGGGCGCCTGGTACCAGGAGCATTATCAGCCGATCTACAGCGAGCGGACCCGGGGTGAAACGGCGCCCGTCGCCGATTGGCTGTCGGCCATCCGCCTGGAAGGGTTGTTGTTGCAGCAGGCCTATATGGCCAACAATCCCAGCGGGGCCGGGCAACTGGGCGAGATGATCGACCCGCAGGACGCCACCATCTACGGCCAGCAGCACCTGCGCTATCAGGCCAGCTTCCGGGAAATCACCCATCGCTATGGATACCACGACCTCATGTTGGTGGACGCGACCAGTCACGATGTCATCTACAGCGTCAACAAGGGGCCGGTATTCGCCACCTCGTTGAAGGACGGGCCGTTCGCCCAGACCGCGCTGGGTGAGCTGATCGCGGAAATGGCCGCCGACCCGCGCCCCGACCAGTTCAGCGTATCGCGCTTTTCCCTGTTCGCCGGCCATTTCGACGAGCAGGTGGTGTTCTTCGGCGTGCCGGTGCTGCATCCGGTCTACAGTCCGGACAAGCCCCTCGGCTATCTGGTGGTGCAACTGCCCGCTGAACGTTTCACTGCGCTGATGACCGCCGACGGCAACTGGCAGGATATCGGCCTGGGCGCCACCGGTGATGCCTATCTGGTCGCCGCGGACGGGCGCCTGATCACCGAGCCGCGGCCGATGTTGACCCAGGGCGAACAGACGCTTGCCAAGTTGGACCTTTCTGTCCAGCAGCCCGAGCTGCAGCAGGATATGCAGCGCTATCAGGCACTGAGCGGGCGCTATCGCTTCGAGAGTCCGGCGGTACAGCACGCCGTCGCCGGTGAGTCCGGCCTGGGACAGATGGTCAATCCCTTCGGCACGACCGTGCTGATGAGCTGGCAACCGCTGCAGATCGGCGATACCCGCTTCGCCCTGATCACCGAGCAGTCGCTGGAGGAAAGCTACGGAGCCGTCGGCGCCATGCGCAGCGAGATCGTGCTGAGTATCCTGCTGGCGGTGCTGATCATGGGATTGATCGCTGCGGTGGCCTCCTGGCTGTTGACCCGGATGGTGGCCAACCCGCTGGGCCGGCTGTCGGCTTCGATTACCGCCACTGTGCAGCAGCGCGACATGACCGGCCGCATGCCCCATCGTGGTAATGACGAGATCGGTGCCATTTCCCTGGCCTTGAACCAGCTGTTCGAAACCTTCGCCGGGCTGATCGCCCGCATCCGCTCCACCTCGGAGCAGACGGCTGACGCGGCCACCCGTAACGTCAGCACCAGCCAGCAGTGCCGGGATGTGGCGTTGCAGCAACGTCAGGCGCTGACCGAGCTGGATGCCGAGTCCACCGCCCTGCAGGAATCCATTCGGGATGTGGCGCGGCTGGTCGGCGAGTCGGCAAGCAAGGCGCGGCAAGCCGATCAGAGCGCCGAACAGGGCTACGATTCGGTTTCCGGTGTCAGTCGCATGATTCAGCAACTGGCCGGCGAGGTAACCAGCTCCTGTGACAGCATGGAGCAATTGCAGCGGGCCGCGAGCGATATCGTTTCCGTGCTGGATACCATCGAAGGCGTTGCCGAACAGACCAACCTGCTGGCCTTGAACGCCGCCATCGAGGCGGCGAGGGCAGGGGACCAGGGACGCGGGTTCGCGGTGGTGGCCGATGAGGTCAGACGCCTGTCGCGTAGCACCCAGGATGCCACCGGCCAGATCCAGGCCATGCTGGACCGGCTGCGCAGCACCGTGAGTGAAGCCGCGCTGGGCCTGGCCCAGGAGCAGGAAACCGCCGCCCAGTGCCTGCGGGGCGCCTCCCAGGCGGAAGGTCTGCTGGTAGCGATCCGTGATCAGGTGGCAGACATCACCCGCGCCAGTGGTGAAATCGATGCTGCCATCCTGGAGGAAAGCCGCCGGGCGCAACGCATGGGCGACAAGCTTGCCGGCATCCATGTGCAGGCGCAGAAGACCGCCGAAGCCATGACCGAACTGACCACCAGTGCCCAGGCCCAGCAGCAGCTGGCCATCCAGGTGCAGCATGCGGCGGCGGAATTCAAGGTGTAGTCGCCGGTTCCCAACCGCCTCCCAGAGCCACATACAAGGCTACCTGCGCGGTGGCCAGCGCAGTGCGGCCCGCCAGCTGGCGCTGACGCGCCTGCAGCAGACCGCGCTGGGCATTCAACACCTCCTGCAGGTTGGCTTCGCCCAGGCGGTAACTGGTCTGGGCCAGGTCATGGCTGCGCTGGTAATGTTCACGCATCCTTTGCAACGCCTGCAGACGCTGCTGTTGACCGTCTACTCCGACCAGGCTCTGCTCGACCTGCTCCAGAGCATCAGCGAGGGTACTGCGAAAGTTCACGAAGCTGCTCTCGCCGGTGATATCGGCCAGCTCGATGGCCGCCCGGCGGCGACCGAAATCGAAAATCGGCAAGCCGAAGGTCGCACCCAACCGGGTGAAGTTCGACACACTGGACAGCTGGTCATTCAGCGCCATGCCGGAGCGGCCCAGGGCAGCCTGTACTGCCAGGGTGGGGAACAGATCGCGACGGGCTGCGAGGGATTGCCACTCGGCGCTGTCCAATCGTGCTGCCTCGGCAATCAGGTCGGGACGGCGGCGGAGCAGGTCCAGCGGCTGGCCTGTGGGAATCGTGCCGCTGACCAGCGGTACATCGCCATGTTCGGCCAACTCCGTAGCGCTGGTGCCCGGCGCCTGGGCGAGCAGAGTGTCCAGCGCCAGGGCAGCCTGCGCCAGGTTGATATCCAGTTCGCTCAGGTCCGCCAACAGCGCGGCATGCTCGGCGGCGGCGCTTTCCACATCCAGCCGGGTGACTTCGCCGGCCTCGAACAACAGGCCGGCGATACGCTGCAGCTGCGCCGCCAGATCAATGCCTTCACTCAATAGCGCACGCTGATTCTGCAACGCGCGCAGCTGGATGTAGCCCTGGGCGGCATTGGCGGCGACTGCCAGCCGCGCCGCGATGGCCTCAGCCTCGGCCGAGCGCAATTGCTGCCCGGCGGCCCGACTGCGTGCTCGGGTGGCGCCGAACAGGTCCAGTTCCCAGCTGGCCTGCAGTGCCAGTTCCCAGGTCTCGATGCGGATATCATCGTCCAGCCCGAGATCCTGCAACGGGCCGGGAGGCACTTCCTGATCATTCTCGATACGCTGGCGGCTGGCACTGCCCGGCAGGTCGATGCTTGGCAGCAAGGCGGCGCGGGATTGGCGCAACTGCGCCCGGGCGCCGGTGACCTGCAGCATCGCCAGTTCAACGTCATGGCTGTGCTGCATGGCGCGGTGGACCAACCGGGTCAGATTCGGATCGTCGAAGGCACGCCACCAGTCCGCCAGCGCCTCGGGGGTGACAGACTCGCTCTGGCTGGAGCTGAACCACTGCGCCGGTAGCTTTGGCGCGGGGTATTCCGGAGCGCTGGAGCAGGCGGCGAGGCTCAGAGCCAGCGCGACAATGGCAACAAGATCGACGCGGCGGCTCATGCGGTTTCCTCCTGGCGTACCCGCATGAACAACGCATACAGACAAGGTACGGCAAGCAGGGTAAGGGCGGTGGCGAAGGACAGGCCGCCCATCATGGTGATTGCCATATTGACGAAGAACGGATCGAACAGCAGCGGCACCATGCCCACCACCGTGGTGCCGGCCGCCATGGTCACCGGGCGCAGCCGTGATACGGAGGCCTCGATGATGGCGGTCAGACGCGGTACCTCTTCGGCGACCTGGCGGTCGATCTCGTTGACCAGCACGATCGCGTTCTTGATCAGCATACCGGACAGGCTCAGCAGGCCGAGCAGCGCCATGAAGTCGAACGGCTTGCCGGTCTACAGCAGTCCCAGGGTGACGCCGCAGATAGCCATGGGCACCACCGCCCAGATCAGCAG
>DXBL01000300.1 GCA_019116555.1 Candidatus Pseudomonas excrementavium | reverse complement strand
GAAAATACCTTAATCGGGTGCCCTTCTGGCCAGGGATTATCTTTGAAGTAAATCCTATCAGGTTCCAAGATTTAGTCCTCCAGATGCATAACGCGAAATTAAGGGGCCGGCGGTACGCCGGTCCCAGCGAGTGAAACGAGTGAGCTTGAATGCCTTGTTAGGTTTCATTGCAGATTACCGAAGATTGAAAGCCAAGAAAGATTTCGCTCGAACTTACCGAACGCGGAATAACCCAAGATGAAGCTGGGTACTATTAAAACACTACCAATTCCCCATCCAATAACTGCTCCGCCCACTGAGTCAAATAGGAACATAATCGCCCCAAAGCAGAAAAAAACGATGCCAACTAATGCAAAACCTTTTCGGGTGCGCGCTTGATCTGGATAGCGATTTAGCATTGAGAAACCTAACGCCCGGCACACGTGCCGATTTGTAGCCGCGGAGCGGCGGAGAAGCGGTCACTGTGATGCCGCTGGTTAGGCCTTGTTGGTGCTTTGCTGAACATACGCGGCCTCGAACTGAGGCAGATCGTCGTTGATAGTCCACCAATTGGCTTTCGATCCTGTATAGAAATGAGCCACCGGCTTTGACGACAACGGCTCATTAATCAGCCCTGCGCGAAGACGAAGCACACCAGGAAGGGCGTCTTTTTTGCTGTAGATCGGCGATCCGCACCTACCACAAAAAACTCGCTGCTTGCCAGGCGAGGCCTCAAACGATCTAAGCAATTCAGCGCCGCTATCCAAATGGAAAGCAGCTTCTTTGACAGGTGTATTTGTTGCGAACGGTGTACCCTGCGCTTTGCGGCATTGGGTGCAATGGCACACTTGAATTGGTTCTAGCTCGCTCTGAATCTGAAAGCGCACCCCGCCGCATAAGCAATTACCTGTATACACGATGCCTCCTTTTTTTTGCCTAACGCTTGCAGCATGCGCGCCCATGGAATGGAGCCGAAGGCGCAATGTAATGGGCGTCGCCGTGCCTGCACTGGTTATGTGATCACTGTTGGTAGAGCTTAATAATCAAACTAATAATTGCAGCGATTCCTAGCAGATACGGAAACATAAGATCCAGGTACTCGCGATGCTTTAGAATGGCTTCCACTCTATACTTGATCTCAAACCTGAGAAGTTTTCGGAAATCCTTTCTAGTCCAAGTCTCTGAATATTTATTGAGTTCAATATTCTCATTGTAGCTGTACGTTCCATGCTGATCGTCCTCGCCCTCGGACGTGTATACGATATTCCTTTTGAGCATTCCCACTTTTCTGTACCGTGGCTCTTGGATACCGGGCTCATCACCGCCCCATATATCTATTCGCTTGCCCAACAGTCCCTGAACCTCGTCTTCAGCAGAGTTATAAGAGAACACTCTATAATCATTCAGCAGTCTTGCTGACCAAAAATCAAACAGTTGGCTGTGATAGCTTTGAGCATACGCGTAATATCTCAGAAGCAGAAAGATCACTGCGGCACCAAGAAGATAGGTCAAGCCGACATGGTTTGAAAACTCAATCCGAAAAATGAACGTGTTCGCTTCCTTGATTGACGCCCCGCTCACGCTCAACGCCAAAAGCAACAGAGAAACGACCACCAACGCACGACGCTTGGCCGCCAACCCTTCGTCGTTGTCTATATCATCTTTGTACTGATCTATGTCTGGGCCAAGCACAACACTTCCTTTTATACATTTGATTCGACGATACAGAACACATAACGTGAAGCTAACGGGCGTACAAAAGCGTAGCTTTTGGACGTCCAGCGAGCGAAGCGAGTGATAGTTGAGCGCATGGTTATGCGTCTTTAAAGCTTGCTTTATTTTGAGCCTGCAATTTTGCCAGCGGCTCAGCTCTACGATATAGCGCAAGTAGCATCTTCAGCTGTATCAACTCGTCGCCTTTTGAAAGCTTATGCAATGAATTCACCTGCGAAGGTGTCAATCCAAAAGTTTGGTGAAGCTCAAGAATAGAATCCTTCACAAACTGGATTTCCTCACGCAACTGCTTTGCCTCAAGCTCTTTTATTTTCAGCTGTGTGAGTTTACGCTTTTGATATTGCGAATATATAAGATGATACGTACATGCAGCACTACCAGCTGCACTAGCTAGAGATGTAACTATTATTGCTATATCTTTAGCAACATCAACAAAAAGAGTAAGCTCTATTAGCCCTGGTGATGCGTACTGAATTCTTTTTACAACTGGTTGATCCTCTGGATTTACATATTTTCCAGCTATGGAGAAAAAACCTACAACACTACCTCCTCCCAGCCAAGGCATGCTCTCAAACTCTAGATCAGGAAATTCTCCTTCATCAATGGCTCGCAAAGCATGGAAAAAACCATACAGCTGTTGATACTCCTTAGTAAGTACATTGAAGTCCTCTAGCCTCCATCTTTCATCCAATATTATTTTTGAATTTCCCTTTTCCATTTAAACTATTTCCATAGATGCATAACAGTGATTAGACCGCATGCGGCACTAATGCATAATAATGACTGCGGGTATAATCCTGAACAGAAAGAGTTTCACGTCTGAAAATATCCTTACACATCAACATATTAGCAATGACCTCCGCATCCACTCTGTATTCGCTTGACCGCTTCTTTTCGTGATCCCATTACTACCCCTGCACAGGCGGCAGCCACGCTACCGCCTCACTCTTGTCGGCGAGCAGAGCCGGTTTGTTTCATTACTGTTGGGGAATGCAGGCTGTCCGTGCCGTTTAGGCGGGTATGGCTGCATTCCCTTGCTTGGCTTCGAACATAGCGCAGACGATGGCGTTAGGCTAGGTGAGAAGTTACGAATTTGATGTTATTGGCCCTGGCTATGCTGGGTAGTCGAGTCGGGCTGGCCTGATGGCCAGCTATCGCCGCGGGGCGCGGCTCCTACAGCGTGGGGCGCGGCTCCTACAAGAGTGGGGCGTGGGGCTACGATGGTTGGGATGAACAAAAAAAGCCCCCGAGGCGTTAACCGTCAGGGGCTTTTTCAGAACCGGTTTGCTAGCGATCAGCTCTTGCTGGCACGCTTGCGCTGGTTCTCGTCGAGGATCTTCTTGCGCAGACGGATCGACTTGGGTGTTACTTCGACCAGTTCGTCGTCATCGATGAACTCCAGCGCCTGCTCCAGGGTGAAGCGGATCGGCGGTACCAGGGCGATGACTTCATCCTTGCCGGAGGCACGCATGTTGTCGAGTTTCTTGCCCTTGGTGGGGTTGATCACCAGGTCGTTGTCGCGGCTGTGGATGCCGGCCAGCTGGCCTTCGTAGATTTCCTGGCCAGGCTCGAGGAACAGTTTGCCGCGGCTCTGCAGGGTTTCCAGCGAGTAGGTCAGTGCCTTGCCGGTGGCCATGGAGACCAGTACGCCGTTCTGGCGGTGGCCGACTTCGCCACCCTTGATCGGGCCGTAGTGGCTGAAGGTGGAGGCCAGGATACCGGTGCCGGAAGTCATGGTCAGGAAGTTGTTACGGAAGCCGATCAGGCCACGCGCCGGGATGACGTATTCCAGGCGAATGCGGCCCTTGCCGTCCGGGGCCATGTCGGTCAGATCACCTTTGCGCAGACCCATCTGTTCCATCAAAGCGCCCTGGTGCTGCTCTTCGATGTCGATGATGACGTTCTCGTAGGGCTCTTGCTTCTCGCCGTCGATTTCGCGGATAACCACTTCCGGACGGCCGATGGCCAGCTCGAAGCCTTCGCGGCGCATGGTTTCGATCAGAACGGACAGGTGCAGTTCGCCACGACCGGAGACCTTGAACTTGTCCGCGGAGTCGCCTTCTTCAACGCGCAGGGCCACGTTGTGCAGCAGCTCCTTTTCCAGACGCTCCTTGATGTTGCGGCTGGTGACGAATTTGCCTTCCTTACCGGCGAACGGCGAGTCGTTGACCTGGAAGGTCATGGAGACAGTCGGCTCATCAACAGTCAGCGCCGGCAGGGCTTCGACGTTGTTCATGTCGCACAGGGTGTCGGAGATGAACAGCTCGTCCATGCCGCTGACGCAGACGATGTCGCCGGCCTGGGCTTCTTCGACTTCAACGCGCTGCAGGCCGGAGTGCCCCATGATCTTGAGGATACGACCCTGGCGCTTCTTGCCGTCGGCGCCGATGGCGATCACCGGCGTGTTGGTCTTGACCTTGCCGCGGGCGATACGGCCAACGCCGATCACGCCGAGGAAGCTGTTGTAGTCCAGCTGGGAGATCTGCATCTGGAACGGACCGTCCAGATCAACGCTGGGGGCCGGCACGTGATCAATGATGGCCTGGAACAGCGGGTCCATGTTGTCTTCCAGGTTCTCGTGATCGAGACCGGACAGGCCATTCAGGGCGCTGGCGTAGACGATCGGGAAGTCCAACTGCTCTTCGCTGGCGCCGAGGTTGTCGAACAGGTCAAAGATCTGGTCAACCACCCAGTCCGGACGTGCGCCGGGACGGTCGATCTTGTTCACGACCACGATCGGGTTCAGACCAGCCTGGAAGGCTTTCTGGGTCACGAAGCGGGTCTGCGGCATGGGGCCGTCGATGGAGTCGACCACCAGCAGTACGCAGTCAACCATGCTCATCACGCGCTCGACTTCACCACCGAAGTCGGCGTGGCCGGGGGTGTCGACGATGTTGATGTCGTAGTCTTTCCACTTCAGCGCGGTGTTTTTCGCCAGGATGGTGATGCCGCGTTCCTTTTCCTGGTCGTTGCTGTCCATGACACGCTCGTTTTCGAGCTCCTTGCGATCCAAGGTACCGGACAGACGCAGCAATTTGTCAACAAGTGTGGTCTTGCCGTGGTCAACGTGGGCAATAATGGCGATATTACGGAGATTCTCGATCACGGGGATATCCTGGATTGCGAGGCGACAGGCGAGCCTGTCTGAAAAAAAGAGTCACGCATTATACAGACACTGAGGTGACAGTGTCTGTTTTTTGTACGAAGTTGTCGGACCGCCGGTAGATTCAGCGTCGTGGCAAGCGTAACACGCGCACATTGTCATGCCCGCGATCCAGCAGATACTGGGCATGCAGCTGGCTCATCACACCCTTTTCGCAATACAGAAGATAGGCCCGGCCCGGGTCCAGTTCGGCAAAGCGGCTGTTCAGCTGATAGAAGGGCACGGCCTGTACTTCCACGCCTTCGAGCACCAAGGGGTTGGCTTCCTGCTCATCTGGATGGCGCACATCCAGCACCACCTGGCCGGCCAGCGCCTGCTCGACCGTCTCCACCTCGGAGCCTTCCAGCTCCAGTTCCAGGTCGCAGCAGTCGGTCGAGGTCATCTGTTCGATGGCGTCATCCAGCACGCTGAAATCAAAGCCGGCTTCGGCGGCGGTGACCTTGCGCATGTTGGTATGGATGTCCGGGCTGACCGAAATCACGCCACAGTATTCCGGCATGCTGGCGGAAAAGGCCTCGGTGCCGATGCGCCGGGCGGTGCGGATGATCTCGGTCTTGCTGGTGGTGATCAGCGGCCGCAGCACCAGCGTGTCGCAAGCCTCGTCGATGGCGGCCAGGTTGGGCAGCGTCTGGCTGGACACCTGGGCAATGGCCTCGCCGGTGACCAGCGCCTGGAAGCCGCGCCGCTGGGCGATGCGGCTGGCGGCGCGCAGCATCATGCGCTTGAGCACCACGCCCATCTGGCTGTTGTCGACGTTCTGCAGGATCTCTGCGACCACGCCCTCGAATGGCACACTGATGAAGCGCAGGCGATGACTGGCCGCGTACTTCTCCCATAAATAGTGCGCAACCTGGCGCACGCCCAGTTCATGGGCACGCCCGCCGAGGTTGAAGAACACGAAATGGGGCAGGATGCCGCGCTGCAGCATCTGGTAGCTGGCCACGGTGGAGTCGAAGCCGCCGGACATCAGGCTCAGCACCGGTTCCATGGTACCCAGCGGGAAACCGCCGATACCCTCATGCCGGGTCTGGATGAGGAATACCCGCTGCTGGCGGATTTCCAGCTGGATCTCTATATCCGGCTCCTTCAGCGAAACGCCCGCCGCCCCGCTCTCCTCCATCAGCCGCGCGCCCAGCTGCCGGTTCACATCGGTGGACGAGAACGGGTGCTTGCCGATCCGCTTGCAGCGCACGGCGAAAGTCTTGCCGCGCAGCTGCTCGGCGAAACGCGCCACGCACAGGTCGGCCAGCTCCTCCAGCGTGCCCAGTTCATGGGCACGCCCGCCGAGGTTGAAGAACACGAAATGGGGCAGGATGCCGCGCTGCAGCATCTGGTAGCTGGCCACGGTGGAGTCGAAGCCGCCGGACATCAG
>DXBL01000299.1 GCA_019116555.1 Candidatus Pseudomonas excrementavium | reverse complement strand
GGGAAAGCAGCGATGCGTGCTTCGCTCAGCTGCTCGATCAGCTCCCGGCGCAGGCTCTTGAGCTGCGAGTTCGGCACGAAGGGCACGAAAGGCGCGTCGATTTCCACCTGCTCGGCGTGATACTGGGTGGTACCCAATTGCCCCAACAGGTCATGCAGCTGACCCAGCGCCTGCTCGGGCTTTTTCGCGGGCTCGAAGGGTCCGTTCAACTGATGGCTGACCTGAATTCCTTCCTCGCTGGTTGCGGTGAGCTTGAGGTTATCGGCACTCAGCTCGGCTTGCCAGCGCAGCCCGATGCGGCGCTCGGCGGAGGTTTTCTGCAGCGCCTGCTGCCAGTTGTGATCCAGGTTGCGACTGAGTGTCTGTGGCAGGCGCGCGCGGCGCAGCTGTTCGGGCAACTCGTTGGGTTCGATACGGTACTGCCAGCGCGGCTGGCCTTCTTCCTCGTAACGGGCCAGCTCCTGGGCAACGTTGGCGCGAAAACCCACCACTTCACGTTTGACCAGCACATTGAGGCCGTCACCATTGGACAGCGGTTCATGGGTCACCGCCAGCAGATCGTGCTTGCGCACCTGCTGCAGCTCGCCCACCACCAGACCGGTGAATGTCGGCGAATCGAAGGCACCAATATCGATCTTGCGGTCGGTAACGAAGTAGTCGGTACTGCCGCGATGGAAGGTCTTGTCCGGGTCGGGTACGAAGAAATGCGCGGTGCGACCACTGGAGGCGCGGGCCAGATCGGGGCGATCTTCCAGGATGTCGTCGAGCCGCTGGCGGTACCAGGCGGTGATGTTCTTCACATAGCCCATATCCTTGTAGCGCCCTTCGATCTTGAACGAGCGCACCCCTGCATCGACCAGGGCGCGCAGGTTGGCGCTCTGGTTGTTGTCCTTCATCGACAGCAGGTGCTTTTCATAGGCAACCACGCCGCCATGTTCGTCCTTGAGGGTATACGGCAGACGACAGGCCTGGGAACAGTCGCCGCGGTTGGCGCTGCGGCCGGTCTGGGCGTGGGAGATATTGCACTGCCCGGAGAAGGCCACGCACAGGGCGCCATGGATAAAAAATTCGATGGTCGAGTCGACCTGCTGATGGATGGCGCTGATCTGCTGCAGATTCAGTTCGCGGGCCAGCACCAGCTGCGAGAAACCGGCCTGATCGAGGAACCGGGCCTTGTCCAGGGTGCGGATATCGCACTGGGTGCTGGCATGGATCTCGATCGGCGGGAGGTCCAGTTCCATGATCCCCATGTCCTGCACGATCAGCGCATCGACACCGGCGTCGTAGAGCTGATGGATCAGTTGGCGGGCGCCTTCCAGTTCATCGTCATGCAGGATGGTATTGAGCGTGACGAAGATGCGGACATGGAACAGTCGGGCAAAGCGCACCAGCTCGGCGATATCGGCCACGCTGTTTTCGGCATTGTGCCGCGCGCCGAAGCTCGGGCCGCCGATATAGATGGCGTCGGCCCCATGCAGGATGGCTTCACGGGCGATGGCGACATCCCGGGCCGGGCTGAGCAGTTCGAGATGGTGCTTGGGTAGGGACATGGATCAGGACCGCGCTGGTGAAAACCGCGGATTGTAGCTGGATTGACCGTCTGCTGCACGATCAGGTGATTACCGGCACGACCATGGCGGAATTCCCGCCATGGTCGTATTGCCTCAGTTGGCGGAGCAGGCAGGTAAACCCGGCCGCTGAGGATTGGTGAAAGCACAACCGTAATCCGCATCAGCTACCACGGCAGGCTCAAGCACATCATCACCGGCTGGCTTGTCACCGTCATTCACCCAGTCCAGCCAGTCGTTCATCGCCCGGGTAATTTCCTGGCTGGAGAATTCACAGTGGCCTGTTGCCCGGATGGCGCGCTGCACCAGCAGGTCCTCGTTACCATGTTCCTCAGCCCCTTCGCGATACAGTTGCTGGTGACGGAACGGCACATAGAAGTCGCCCAGCGTATGCAAGGTCAGCACCGGTACGTCAAAATCCCCCTGGACCAGGGGAATCCAGCGCACTCCATCTTCGCGCATGAGGTTGGCATCCTCATCCGCGCTGACCCGGGCGATCTGTTCGTTGAAAGCCTGCTCGTCCGCGGTCGGCTCCCGACCGCTGGTCCAGCGGTAAACCTGGTGCTCATTGCCATAGCCGTTACGCGCCAAGATACCCTCTATATCACCCTCAGAGCCGCCGGTACCCAGCACCGCTCCCTGCCAAAGCTCAACCGCGAAGCCTTCGTCAAAGATCGGACGATCGCCACCAGTTAGATTACGGGCAATATCGACGAGCCGCTCGCCGTTCACCCCGCGCGGCGAGCTCCAGTCCGGAGAGGTGCCGTTGAAATTGAACAGGGTACCGAGCATCTGTGGCAGCAGGGCCTGGAAGTCGGAATAGTCTGCATCCCCGTGGCCGCTCAGTTCCATCATCACCCGCGGATAGTCGCCCAGCCACTGGAACTGATTCTGCTCCGCCTGACACATCGGCATCGCGCCCGCATAGGGCACCTTACTCAAGGTTCGTTCCATGTTCTCACGGTCCACCGCCGCAGCGGCGACATGACCGCCCAGGGATTCACCGGAAATCAGGTACTGATTGGGCTCAAGAAGCCGCACACCATGGTCTGCCTCGAGATAGTCGATAAAGTTCAGAGCCAGCTTGTTGGTGTCTTCAATCCCCGCTCGCACATCGTAATAATTGGCCGAATAGGATGACGACGCCCAGGCGTACCCTGCCGCCAGTACCGCGTCACGCCATGGATCCTGCGGTACCGATGACGGTAGATTCGCACCGGTGCCGCGATAGCCATGGGTGTACATGATCAGCCCGTCACCATCCCAGTCATCAGGGACTTCGACGACATAGACCGCCTCGCCCTGGATTCCATCATAGGTACCGACATAAGTACTGCTGCCCGGGCGGGCAGCAACCGGGGTATCCAGCGGAACGAAACGGCGCTCATCATGTTCACGGGTCATCTCCGGCGGAGCAATATCATCATCGGAATCACCACCGCTACTGCTGCCGCCGCCTCCACCACCGAGACAACCGGTCAGCAACAAGGCACTCAAGGTAAGGGGTAACGCAGCCAGGGGGAAAGGTGTGATGCGCAAGGTAAACCTCCATTGTTTTTGTAATAGCTACCTGGGCCCGAGCGGCCCAGCGCATTCATGAGCATAGTCGGGACGGCAGGATCTGCCGCTCCATAAACTACGCTGATATCACCCTAGAAAGGCACCACTCAAAGGGGTGATCCGGAGCTCGCAATGGGGTGAGACTGAAGTTTTGGGGAGCACCCGCGCCGATGGCCTGGAAGGAAGTGCCAAGCGGGCGCGTAATGCTGTTCACTTAGAAGCGTTTTTGTCATTTCAGGTCCCAGGCCGAATGGCGACTTTGTCGCGCTCGACACCGTCATCCTCGGCGCAGGCCGAGCCAGAGTTCAGGTTGGGATTGCGTGTCGATGGATTCTCGGCCTGCGCCGAGAATGACGGGGCTAAGTGAGCAGCATTACAAGCGGGCTTTTCAGGATGGTATTACTTCAACCCCAGCCGCCGTGCCAGCTTGTGCAGGTTGCTGGCATCCAGCTCCAGCAAGCGCGCCGCGGCGCTCCAGTTATCGTCGGCGGCGAGCAGGGCCTGGCGGATCTGTTCGCGCTGACAGGCTTCAACGCTGATACGCAGGGGTTGGACATCTTCGGCGTCGAGCGCGGCCATTGCAGCCGGGCCCGCGGCGCTGGCATTGCCACCGCCGATGGGAATATCCAGCAGCGCGGCATCCAGCGACAACATGGACTGGCGGGACCCGTTGCGCCCCAGTGCCTTGATCGCTGCACGGCTGATGACGTGTTCCAGCTCGCGTACGTTGCCCGGCCAATCATAGGTCAGCAATGCCTGCTCGGCGTCGGGCGACAGGCGTAGGCTGCGTACTCCTAGGCGGGCGCGATTGAGTTCAAGGAAGTGGCCTGCCAACAGCAATACATCATTACCCCGGTCGCGCAACGGCGGGACGGGCACCGGGTACACTGACAGACGATGATAGAGGTCAGCCCGGAAGTCACCCTTGGCTACCGAATCCGCCAGGTTGCGGTTGGTGGCGGCGATGATGCGCACATCCACCCGCAGCGGCTGGTCGGCGCCCAGGCGCTGGATTTCGCCGTTCTGCAGGGTGCGCAGCAACTTGGCCTGCACATGCAGTGGCAGCTCGCCGACCTCGTCGAGAAACAGGGTGCCACCATTGGCTGCATCGAACCGTCCGCCCCGGTCCGTGCTGGCGCCGGAAAAAGCACCTTTGACGTGGCCAAACAGCTCGCTCTCGGCCAGCGACTCCGGTAGCGCAGCACAGTTGACCTGCACCAGCGGTTTGTCCGCACGCGGCGAATGCCGGTGCAGCCAATGGGCGAACAGCTCCTTGCCGACCCCGGTTTCGCCGGTGATCAGGACCGTCAGGTCCGAATCCGCCACTACCGCCAACTCGTCCAGCAACCGTGTCACCGCCGGGCTGTGACCGACAATCCCGTGCTGCTGCACACCCGGCAGGGCTCGGTGATCATCGGCGCGGACCATCCGCAGGGCACGGTTCTCCTGCTCCAGGCGAGTCACCCGCAACAGCGCTTCGACCAGGGGCAGCAGACGCCGTAACTTGATCCGGGCTCGTTCGTCGAAGGTACCGGCCTTGAGCGCATCGAGGGTCAAGGCGCCCCAGAGTTCACCTTCCACATGCAGACTCACGCCCATGCAGTCGTGCACCGGCAGCGGCTCGCCGGGTGATTCATCGAGCAGGCCATCGTAGGGATCAGGCAAGGTGCTGTCGGATTCAAACCAGGTGATTTCCCGGCGCGACAGCAAGGCTGCCAGACGGGGATGGCGAGCCAGGTCGAATCGCCGCCCCAGGGCATCCTGCACCAGTCCGACTGCCGCCACCGGGCGCAGACAATCATCCTCGCGCTGCAATAGCACCACCGCACCGCAGGCAAAACTTTCGCGCAGGACCTGCACCAAGCGCTGCAGGCGGACCGCTGCCGGCAGCTCAGCCACCAGATCCGGCAAAAGGAAGTCTTCGATCATGGTCAGATACACCCTGTGTGGTTTTGCGAACCATAGCGCACCCGGGTACAAATGACCAATAAAAATATTTTCTCTTTTAATTCAATGAATTAGATATGGCACATGCTTTGCACATCACAGCGATAGAAGCTGCAGTTATTCATTCCTTTCGCGGAGTATTCAGCATGTGCCGACATTTACCTGATATTTCCCCCGCTATCACCGGCTCGGTGGTGGGCGATGACCAGCAATTCTGGGCGCAGGCGCCGGCGGATGATCTGATTCAGCACATCCTGACCCGCTACCATCAACGCCACCGTGAACAATTGCCGGAACTGATTCGCCTCGCTCGGCGCGTAGAGCAGGTGCATGGCGATCACGCGGAATGCCCGAATGGGCTGACCGATCATCTTTCGGATATCCACCAGGCACTGGAAAGCCACATGGCCAAGGAAGAGCAGATTCTGTTTCCCATGCTGCTGCGCGGCGAACATAGCCTGTCGCGCGGGCCGATCAGTGTGATGCGCTTCGAGCATGGCCAGCACGACCAGGCCCTGGACCAGCTGTATGCCCTGACCAACGACATCACCGTCCCACCCCACGCCTGTAATACCTGGCAGACCTTGTACCGGGGGCTGGATGAGTTCTGCCGGGACCTGACCCAGCATATCCAGCTGGAAAACGAGGTACTGTTCGTTGGCCCGGCCGCCGGGAAGGCGCTATAGGACGAACATGCTCTTGGCGCAGATGACCAGCAGCACGGCATGTACCAGCAGGCTCACATTGATCAGATGCATGCCCCGCTCGCCGATATGCTGGCCGCGACGCAGGAAGATCAGCGCGGCGTAATGACCGATGATCAACACCGCCAGCAGAATTTTCAGGCTGAGCAGAGTGGCAAAATGGCTGGCAAACGGATCGGCCAGCACGCCGCGATAACGCCACGCCAAGGTCAGCCCGGCTCCGTAGAGCACGATGGCAATCACATGGATCACCCGCCGGGCCTGCTGTCCCAGAGCCTGGCTCATGGGACCACGAACCGACGCGTCCAGACGTCGGCCGGCCGGGGCCAGGATCAGCACCTGGAAGAACAGCGTACCGACGAAAGCCATGGCAGCGAGCAGATGCAGCGTTTTAACCAGCAGATATGTCATACAGTTATTCCACAGAGAGGCGTAGCCTGATACGGGCGCGCAAAAGAGCATAACAAGCAATCAGGAGATTTTCATGCCGGACAGTCGTACCCAACTACCCGTGTTGTTTGCATTGGGCTTTCGCCCCTTGTTTCTCGCGGGCAGCCTGTTTGCCGCCCTCGCTGTGCCACTATGGATCGCTGCCTTCTTCGGCCATGTCGAACTGACACCCGCCGGCGGCTGGCTCGCCTGGCATCGACATGAAATGGTCTTCGGCTTCGGCGTGGCCATCGTCGCCGGCTTCCTGCTGACCGCCATCCAGGCCTGGACCGGGGTACCGGCATTGACCGGCATGCCAGTACTGTCGCTGGCGGCACTGTGGCTGCTCGCCCGCCTGCTCTGGTTGTTCGGTGCGCCGCTGTGGCTGCTCCTGCCGGTGGACCTGCTGTTCCTGCCACTGGTGGCCGTGGCCATCGGGCGCTCGCTATGGAAAGTGAAACAGGTGCGCAACTATCCGATCATCCTCATGCTGGGGCTGCTGACCTTCTGCAACCTGCTGGCGTTGATTGGCCTTGAGCGCAATGATTTTGCCCTGCAGCGGCATGGTGCGGTTGCCGCTCTCTGGTTGATCGCCGGCCTGATGGGCCTGATCGGCGGCCGGGTCATTCCCTTTTTCACCCAACGCGGGCTGGGCCTCAAGGAACAGGTCGACGCCCTGCCCCGGCTGGATAACTTGCTGATGGTCGGCAGCATCCTTGTCGCCCTGCTCATGCTCAGCGGCCTCGGCCTGCGCCCGTCAGTATGGCAGGCGCCTATCTATCTTCTGCTGGGTCTGGGCCACCTCGTTCGCCTGCTGCGCTGGCATCATCCCAAGATCTGGACCGTGCCGCTGCTCTGGTCGCTGCATCTATCCTACGCCTGGCTGGCACTGGCGCTGATCGCCATGGCCCTGTGGCATGGCGGCTGGTTCGGCGGCTTCAGCCAGGCCACTCACCTGCTGGCCATCGGCGGCATGGCCGGGATGATCCTGGCGATGATCTCGCGGGTCAGCCTCGGCCATACCGGCCGGCCGTTGCAACCGCCCCGGGCCATGAGCCTGGCCTTTATCCTGATCAACCTGGCGGTACCGCTGCGGGTCTGGTTGACCATTGCCCTGCCACAGACCGGGTTCTGGTTGGCAAGCCTGTGCTGGGCGGTGGCCTTTGGTTTGTTCGTCTGGTATTACACGCCGATCCTGCTGGCGCCGAGGCCGGATGGGCGGCCGGGGTGAGAGGGGGAACCCCGCTTTTACAACAATTCCTTCCGCAGCTCCGCCCCCGACTTGGGCGACAACAACCCCGGTGCCACATCCAGCACCGTCTGCGCACCCGTCACCCCGCTCTGATTCAGGCGCCAGGTAGCCCGGGCATAGGCAACCAGCACCGCGGCGGTGAATTCGGGGTTGCTGCCCAGCTTGAGGGTATATTCCATGACCTGGGTGGTGCCGGCATCCGAGGTGCCGCTGCGGATCACGACGCCGCCGTGGGGCATGGCGGCGTGGTCGCGGCGTAGTTCTTCTTCGCTGATGAAATTGACGGTGGTGTCGTAATCGGCAAAGTAGTGCGGCATGCTGACGATGCTCTGCTCCACTTCCTTCGCATCCGCGCCATCAGCCAGTACCACGTAGCATTCACGCTTGTGCTTCTCGCGGGTAGCCAACTCTGGCAATTCACCGCTGCGCACGCGCTCGATCGCGGCTTCGGCAGGCAAGGTGTACTGCACGCCCGCCTTGACCCCCGGCACCCGGCGCACGGCGTCGGAATGGCCCTGGCTCAGCCCCTTGCCCCAGAAGGTATAGGTTGCGCCAACCGGCAGGATGGCTTCGCCGTACAGGCGGTTGAGGGAGAACAGTCCCGGATCCCAGCCCACGGAGATCATCGCGGTGTAACCCGCCGGTTTGGCGGCGCTATCCATCGCGGCGTGGTATTCGGGAATGGTGGCGTGGGTATCGAAGCTGTCGACGGTGTTGAACATGGCCGCCAGGGCCGGGCCCTGTTCGGGCAGGTCGTTCTTCGAGCCGCCGCACAGGATCAGCACATCGATCTGGTCGCGAAACTGAGCGATATCGTTCTGGGCATGCACCGGGATATTGCTGTCGAGCAATTGCACGTCGGCCGGGTTGCGGCGGCTGAAGACGCCGACCAGTTCCATGTCCGGGCTCTGGGTGATCGCCATTTCCACACCCTTGCCGAGGTTGCCGTATCCGGCGATGCCGATTCTGATTTTGCGCTGCATATGAAGACCTGACCTTTCTCTGTGTGCCAACCCCGCCTGACCGATGCGGGGTAAAGCGCGAATTATACAGACTGTGGCAGCATTTTCGGCCCTGAGGGCCGACGCGCCGCTTCAGCCCTCGGCGCCAGCGGTCTTGAGCCCTTCCAGCTCACGCACCGGCACGCCCATGTCCCGCCACTTGTCCGGGTGACAGCTGAACAGCAGCACCTGGTGCCGCTGGGCCGCGTCGAACAGGATGCGCTTCATCTGCCCCAGCCGGGGCTGATCACTGTGCACCAGGGCGTCATCGAGGATGATCAGCGTCGGGCGGCCGGCCTCGCGTAGCAGGTCGGCGTAGGCCAGCCGGCTGATCAGTCCCATCTGTTCCCGGGCACCGAAACTCAGCGCCTCGAACTCACCGGCCTCCTGACCATGGCGCGACAGGCGACCAGGCATCAGGTTCTCGTCCACCTCCAGCGTTGCCTGGGGAAACAGCAACTGCAGATAATGATCCAGATGCTTCTGCAGGGGTGCCTGCAGGCGCCGTGTCAGTTGCTGGCGTTTCTCGCTGAGCAAATCATGCAGCAACATCAGCGCCCGGGCGCGGCGGTCTAGCTGGTGGTAGCGACGATGCTCGCTTTCCAGCTCGGTCGCCAGTGACGCTCGTTGTTCCTCCAGTCCATCCGCACCCTCACCTTGCAAGCGCGCCTGCAGCGCAATGAGCTCCTCCCGCCGCTGGCTGAAGCTGTGTTCCAG
Organism: Candidatus Pseudomonas excrementavium; assembly: GCA_019116555.1. Classification (GTDB taxonomy): domain Bacteria; phylum Pseudomonadota; class Gammaproteobacteria; order Pseudomonadales; family Pseudomonadaceae; genus Halopseudomonas; species Halopseudomonas excrementavium. The sequence goes on along the minus strand of DXBL01000299.1, from coordinate 5,870 downwards.
CTGGGCCGCGCTGCTGCGGTAGCGCTGGATGTCCTGCTCCAGAATATCCGGCCTGGCATTGGTAATGCGGGCGGCGCGGTCCTTGCTCTGCTGGTCCAGCCGCGCCTCTTCGGCGCGCAGGGTCAGCAGATTGTCATTGAGCTTCTGCTGCTGTTGCTGACGCCGGGGATCAGCCAGCCGCGCCTGCAGCAGGCGGCACTCTTCCTCCGCGCTGGCCAGGTTCTGGCGCAGGCCGATAATCCGCTCGTTATGCTTGCTGGTGGCGGCTTCGCGCTGCTGCAATTGGGCGGCGGCCTGCTGCAGTATCTGCTCGGCCAGGGCCGTGTCGACGGGCGCCGTGTCGACGGCCGCCGCTCCCAGCGGCTCCCCAAGGGTGTCCAGCTCCTGTTCCAGCTCGGCCAGGCGCGCGACAATACCGGCCGCGTCCTGCTCCAGCGCCTCGATACCGGCGGGCGCATGACTGGACAGCAGTTTGCGGTTGGCCTGAATCGCAGCGGCCTGGGTCCTGGCGAGCTGCAGTTGCTCCCGCGCCTCGTCCAGCGAGCTGACTCGCAATTGCTCCAGCAGAGCCTGCTGCTGGTCCCGGGTATGTTCGGTCTTGCGCGCCAGCGTGGCCAGATCCTGACCTCCGGGCGTAATGATCAGCTTGCCGATACCGGCGATGTCCAGCTGGGTTTCCTGCAGCAGCAACAGCTCATTGCTGCCACTCAGCGGCTGCTGATCCAGGCTGAGCTGTTGACCGGGCAGCAGTTCATAGCGCAGCCGCGTGGCGATGCTGTGCTGGCGTATATCCAGCTCCCGCAGTTGGTTATGCAATTGCTCCAGCCGGGCCAGTTGCTGGTCATCGATCCGCACCGCGGCCAGCGCCTGTTGCTGGGTGACCAATTCGTTCTGCAGTTGGCGCGCCTGCTCCAGATTGAGCTCGGACTGCTGCTGTTGCTTCAGCAACTGCTGCCGCTCCCGTTCAAGCGCGTGGTGGCGGGCCTGTTGCCGCGCCTGGCGCTCCTGCTGCTGGGCCTGCTGATAGGCCGCCAGCGCAGCATCCTGCGCCGCCACCAACTTGGCCTGTTGCCCGGCGAGCTGCTCCAGCTGCTGCTGCAATTGCCTGCATCTGCCCTGGCGCTGCTGGAGGTCGTTGGCCTGTTCATCGTGGCTGCGCAGCTGCTCCAGTACTATCTGCCGGTGGTTGCGCACCTGCTCCAACGCTTGCAGGTCACGCTGCTGCTCCTCGGCCTGGCGCTGGACCTCGGCATACTTGTGCTCGGCGTCCTGCTGCTGCACACGCAGGGCTTCCCAGGGCCTGTCGGCCTCATCGCGCGATTGTTGTTGGCGCAGTTCACCCAGCCGATCAACCTGCTGGCGGTAGGCCGCGACGCGCTGATCCAGCGTCTGCAGCTCTTCCTCCAGCGCTGTGATGCGCTCCCCGCTGAGTTTGTAGTCACCGCGGGGTTTGCCGGTGCCGGTGAGCAGTTCGTCGAGCTGGGCACGAACCTGTCTGGTAACGTCGTCACCACCGCTGCTGGTCACTTCACCCAGGCTGGCGCCCAGTACCGATTTCAGGTGGTCGCCGGCATGACTGACCGCCTCGCCCAGCTCCTGGCCCATGCCCTGCTCGATCCACAGCAGCCCGGGAATACCCCAATGCTCGGCCTTGCTGGCGCCCCGGGTCGCAACGTTGAAGCCGAGCATGGTGGCGAGCTGTTCCTCCGCTTCGTCACCATTGAAGCGCTGGCCATCGACGGTGAGATCGCAGCGTTTGCGCTGCAGGAAACGCTTGTTCAATTGCCATTGCCGGTCGGCATGGGTAAAGCGCAGCTCTACCTCCGGCGCGGCACCGGAATCGCCCCAGGGCCGCAGATCGGTGAGCGTGCCGGAGCTGTGCCGCTCGAAAAACGCCGCGCGGATGGCGCGCACCAGGGTGCTCTTGCCGGATTCATTGGGCCCGCAGATCAGGTTCAGCCCCGGGCCGAAACCATCAATGGCAAGCGGTTCGCGGAACTGCCGGAACTGGCTGATACGCAGTTGTTCGAGCTTCATGCCGCCGTCCCTCCCGCCTGCCGTTCACGCAGCAGACCCGCCAGGATGGCAAGCGCCTCCCGCGCCACTTCCGGCTCGTCGCTCTGTTGCAGATCACGCAGCTGGCCGATCACCTCATCCAGGTAGCCGTCCGCCTGCAGCGCCGCGATATCTGCCTCGGTAGGCAGCAGGCGCAAACCATCCAGCTGACATTCCAAGACCCGGTGCCGCGCTTCGGCCCGGCCCAGAGCCGCCTGGAGTCGCTGTTCGCCCGCTAGATCCAGTTCCCCTTCCAGGGTCAGGCTGATGACGCTGCTGCGCTCGACTCGCTCCAGTTCTTCGATCAGGGCATCCAGGTCCGACGCCACCTGTAACTGGCGGTGCCATTGCAGCCAGGTGAATTCGCCGATGGCGATGGGCGTTACCTGCGGCGCGGCCCCGGGGGCATTGATCTGCACATCCAGCACCTGCCCGGCGCCATTGCTCTTGAAGCGGTCCTGTTCCGGTGTGCCGCTGTACCAGGTGCGATCATCGATCTGTCGGCAACCATGCCAGTCGCCCAGGGCCAGATAATCCAGCCGCGCCCGTGCGGCGCGCTGCGGATCGATCGGGTTGGGCGAGTCGATATCCTCGGCGAGAATCCCCTGCACGCTGCCGTGGGCCAGACCGACACGCAGCAACTGCGGCGGCGTCGGCGCATGGTCGAACCAGTCGGTCAGGTCATTGAAGGTCTGGCGCTGGGTCAATGGCGCCGGGAGAATCGCCAGCCCCTGCTCGGCTAACAATAGTGGCTCGGGTGAGACCAGCACATGGACATTATCGGGAATGGCGTTCAGCCGCCGGGCGCGGCTCCAGATGCTCTCTGCCAACGCGGCATCATGGTTGCCGGGCAACATGATCCAGGGTCCGCCAAATCCCTGCAGCGCCATGAACAGGCGCCGCACGGTACGGTCGGAGATGGTCTGCGCATCGAACACATCGCCTGCCACCAGCACCGCATCCACGGCCAGTTCGGTGGCCAGCGCGGCAATACGCTCCACCGTGGTCAGCCGCGCCTGGGCCAGCGCGGGGCCATCTTCGGGGCCGAAGCGGTCGTACTGGCGACCGATCTGCCAGTCGGCGGTATGCAGAAAGCGGGGCATGTCCTCTCCTCGTCCGGGGCTGATGCCCGGATTGTAAACGCAAGAGGCGACCAAGGGTGACGCAACGGATTTGTTCCTTCAGAGAATCTGCGCGTACCGGCTCCGATCAACGACGTGCTGATAGGCATCGAACATCCTGCACACGCTGGCTATCAAGGGGCGGCCGGCCGGCAGCACCTCGATCCCTGTCACGCTCAGGTGAATGACGCCATCCCGGTGCAACTGTTCCAGCATGCCCAGGCAGTCGGCAAAATAGATCGCGAAATCGATGCCAAAACGCTGCTCGATATCCGCAAAGCGCAGCTGATAACGGCACAGCAGCTCATTGATCACCACACGCCGCAGCCGGTCATCCGCGGAACACTTCAGGCCGCGATGCAATGCCAGCCGGTTCTGCTCCAGACTCTGCTGATACAGCTTGATATCGCCGGTATTGCGGCAGTGAAAGTCCCCCACCTGGCTGATGGCCGAGACGCCCAGCCCGATCAGGTCACCCTCCTCACCAGAGATATAACCCTGCAGGCCGCGCGCCAGCGTGCCGATCTCCTGGGCGTTACCGAGGCTGTCATCCGGCAGGGCGAACTGACCCATGCCGATATGCCGATAGCCCGCCGCCAGCAACTGGGCAAAACTGCTGCGATAGATCTCCAGCCGGCTGTCCGAATCGGGCAGCTCCGCCAGGCTGATCTTGCGCTGGGGCAGGAACAGATCCGGCAAATGGGCATAGTTGTACAAGGTCAATCGATCCGGATTCATCTCGATGACGCTGGCCAGGGTGCGGGCAAAGGAGTCGGGCGTCTGCCGCGGCAGGCCGTAGATCAGATCGATATTGACCGAGCGGAAGGCCAGCGCCCGCGCTGCGTCCATCAGGGCCTGGGTCTGCTCCAGGCTCTGCAGGCGATTGATCGCCCGCTGGACCTCCGGATCCAGGTCCTGGACCCCGAAACTGACACGGTTGAAGCCCAGTTCGCGCAGCAGGCCGATGGTTGGCCAGTCCGCTTCCCGCGGGTCGATCTCGATACTGTAATCGGCGGTATCGTCCTCGTGCAGGGTGAAGGCATCACGCAGGCGATCCACCAGCCGGCGCAGATCATCATGGCCGAGAAAGGTCGGCGTACCGCCGCCGATGTGCAGTCGCTCGACCCGCTGCGCACGGCTCAGATGATGGCTGGTCAGTTCGATCTCACGTTCCAGGGCCTGCAGATAGGGTTGCGCCCGGCTGCGATCCTTGGTGATGATCTTGGTACAGGCGCAGTAATAGCAGACGTTGGCGCAGAATGGGATATGCACATACAGCGACAGTGGCCGGCCAGCGACACGGCTTTCCTGCAGCGCCGTGACAAGGTCAGCCGGCACAACGCCGTCGGCATACTGGGCGGGCGATGGATAGGCGGTGTAGCGCGGGCCTGCCTTGTCATAACGGCGGATCAGGCCGGCGTCCCAGCGGACGGGATCGGACATGGATGGATGCTCCGGTGCGATGCTTTCTCTATGGCCGCGAGACTACGCCCTTCCGGGGTGCGCCACGTTGACGCATATCAAGAACACCCGGGATCGGTATTTGCATGAAATACTGCGCGGGGTATGGTCTGCACCAGCGGAAATGCTTAACCTGCAACAAATCACTCAAAGGCGGCAGATATGGCTCTGACTCAGGAACAACGACAGATGATTCTGAATCATTCGCTGTTTTCCCATTTCAACCCCCAGGCTCAGGAGGAGCTGCTGGCCGACGCCCAGGTGCGCGACCATGCCGCGCAGGCGTTGATTCAGCGCCAGGGAGACCCCGCCGAGCGTTTTTATCTGGTGCAGTCCGGCAAGGTGAAGCTTTTTCGCATTTCCGCCGACGGCAAGGAAAAGGTGGTCGAGATCATCACCGCCGGCAATACCTTTGCCGAGGCGGTGATGTTCATGCAGAAGTCGGTGTTTCCGGTGTGCGCCGAGGCGCTGGAGCCGGTGAAGCTGATCGGTTTCTCCAATCGCCTGATGCTGCGGCATCTGGAGCAGAACCCGCAGACCTGCCTGCACCTGCTCGGGCATATGAGTGTGCGTCTGCACCAGCGGCTGGATGAGCTGGAAAACCTGACCCTGCAGAACGCCACCCAACGACTGGCCCTGTATCTGGTCAGCCAGGTTCGCGATCGTGGCAAGGACAGCGCCGAGATCGAGCTGGTATTGCCCAAGAGCCTGATCGCCGCGCGACTGTCGATCAAGCCCGAGACCTTCTCGCGGGCCATCGCCAACCTGCGCGAGCGGGGGCTGATCGACAGCCGCGCCCGGCACATCAGCATCCCCAGCATCACCGAGCTGCTGAACGAGTTCGCTGGCGGCCAGCAGCATATCGAGTACAAGGCAGGCCTTATCGCAACCGATCACAACTAGATGCTGATGAAATGGCTATGGCGCAGTGTGGCCTCGCTGGCGCTGGGGCTGGGAGCTCTGGGGGTGTTGCTGCCGGGATTGCCGACCACGCCCTTTCTGCTGGTGGCGGCCTGGGCCGGCGCGCGGGGCTGGCCGGAGCTGGAAGCGCGTTTGCTCAACCATGAGAAGTATGGACCGCTGATTCGCAACTGGCGGGATCACCGCGCCGTACCGCGCCGGGCCAAATGGCTGGCCAGTGCACTGATGCTCAGCAGTATTCTGATGATCTGGCTATTGCCGGCGCCGATGCTGGTGCGCTGGTTCCTCACGCTATTCCTGCCTTGCGTGGCG
>DXBL01000298.1 GCA_019116555.1 Candidatus Pseudomonas excrementavium | reverse complement strand
CAGCAGATAGCCGCCCGGCTTGAGGGTGGCATGGATACGCCGCAGGATGTCCTTCTTCACCTCGGCGGAAAAGTAGATCAGCACGTTGCGGCAGAACACGATATCGAACCGACCCAGTACCGCATAGTTGTCGAGCAGGTTGAGCTGGCGAAATTCCACCCGACTGCGGACTGGCATCTTCACCGTCCAGCGGCCCGGCTCGGGTTGATCGAAATAGCGCGTCAGCCGCTCCTGTGACAGGCCTCGGGCGATCGCCAGGCTGTCGTACTGGGCCGCTCGTGCTGCGGTGAGCATGTTGCTGGATATCTCGGTGGCGACAATCTGCGCACCGCCCCGCAGCTGACCCGGATTGGCCCGCTCATACTCGTCGATGGCCATGCTCAGGGAATAGGGTTCCTGCCCCGAGGAACATGCCGCCGACCAGATGCGCAAGCGCTGTCCCGGCTGGTTGCGAATGAATTCGGGAAGCAGGCGGTCCTTGAGAATCTCGAAGGGATAGTTGTCACGAAACCACAGCGTCTCGTTGGTGGTCATGGCGTCCACCACCAGTTCTCGCAATCCCGAGCGCGGCTGCTGCTGGATATGCCGCATCAGCTCACCCAGATCGCGGATGCCGCGCTGCTCCAGCAAGCGGTTAAGCCGGCTGGCAACAAGATACTGCTTGTTGTCGCCAAGGACGATACCGCAGGTACTCTCGAGGTAGTCCCGGAACAGGTTGAAACTCTGATCAGCAATGCTCACGCAGTTCGCTCCAGGCCAGATGCATGGCAAATGCTATCACGCCTCATGTGTCGGTTGCCTGCAGACGCTGGATGACTCGCTCAGCCAGATCGTCAGGGTTGAATTTCGCCAGAAAAGCATCCGCCCCGACCTTGCGCACCATAGCCTGGTTGAACACACCGGAAAGCGATGTGTGCAGCATGACATGCAGGTCTTTCATTCGCGGATCACTTCTGACCTCGGCAGTCAGAGTGTAGCCGTCCATCTCCGGCATTTCGATATCGGAAATCAGCATCAGCAGCGAGTCACCGACCTGAACACCGGCATCGGCCTCGGCTTTCAGCCAGTCCAGCGCCTGGCGACCGTCGTTCAGCGCGATCACGTCGATGCCCAGGGTCTCCAGGCAGCGGATGACCTGCTTGCGCGCCACCGATGAATCATCAACCACCAGCACCTTGCGGCTGGTGGTCGCTGCCAGTGTCTGTACTTCCTCGGTCTCCGCCTGCTGGGGTACGGTTCGCTCACCGGCGAGCACTTCGGCGAGCACCTTCTCGACATCGATGATCTCCACCATCTCGTCATCCACCCGCGTCACCGCCGTCAGGTAGTGTTCACGGCCAGCACCCCGGGGCGGTGCGTGCACGTCGGACCAGTTCAGGTTGACGATCCGCTCCACCGCGCGCACCAGAAAACCCTGCACTCGACTGTTGTACTCGGTAATGATGACGAATGCCGTGGACAGGTCCTCCAGCGCCCGGCCACCGGTGGCCTTGCCCAGATCGATGATCGGCAAGGTACCGCCGCGGATATGCGCCACGCCGCGCACCATCGGATTCAGCTTGGGCAGCGAGGTCAGGCGCGGGCACTGGAGCACTTCCTTGACCTTGAACACGTTGATGCCATACAGCTGCCGGCCGCCCAGCCGGAACAGCAGCAGCTCGAGCCGGTTCTGCCCGACCAGTTGGGTACGCTTGTCCACCGAATCCATTATGCCAGCCATGAATAGCTCCTCTAGATACAAACCAGGCATGGTCCTTGCACCACTTCCCTCAGCATATTATGCGACGCCGGCATTTTGACGAGCGTCACTCTGAGTCAGGATTTCGGATTCCATGCAATTACCGGCATTTTTCATCAAACTGATCGCGGCTATTGCGCTGCTGAGTTCCAGCAGTCTGAATGCCAGTCCGCTTATTGACCAGCTTATCGGCACGACCACCAGCTATCTTGAGCAGAAAGTTGCCACCTACCTGGCCAACAGCACTGCCGACGCGCGTTTCGAGATCACCGTGAGCCGTCTGGATCCGCGGCTGCGCCTGCCGTTGTGTCCGGCCGATGCAATCCAGGCCAAGCTGGAGAGCCCCGAGGTCCCGGTTGGGCGGGTTACCGTGCGTGTCACCTGTGACAGCGAAGTGCAATGGCGGCTGTTCGTGCCGGCGACCGTCGATCTGTTCCAGCCGGTGGTGGTGACCACCCGCCCGCTGCCGCGCCACGGCGTCATCAGCGGCAGCGATATCACCCTGCTGGAACGTAACGTGGGCAACCTCAGCGGCAGCTACCTGACCCGGCCGGAGCAGGCTATCGGCTTGCGCACCCGGCGTGCGGTTGCCGCCGATACCGTGCTGGGTGCCAACCAGTTGGAGCAGGACGAGACGGTCAAGCGCGGTGACAAGGTGGTAATCAGCGCGGCCAACAGCCGGGTCTCGGTGCGCATGCCCGGCGAGGCGCTGGAAAGCGGCAGCACCGGCAGTCAGATCCGGGTCCGCAATACCCGCTCGGACCGCGTGGTCCGCGCGCGCATCATCGGCCCCGGCCAAGTGGAAGTGGCCATGTGATGTGGCGCCCCGAATCGACTATACTGGTCGCCACGCACCCAGGTATGCAAACTGTGCATTGGGTCACACAATTATTTACCCAGATTCCTAAAGTTTCTGCCGGCACTGCCGTTACAGCAGAAGGCATTCAGGTTCTGAGGACATACCCATGGTCATAGATTTCAACACCGGCGGCACCAACGGCGCCGCACGCAGCGGCCAGACCGGCGCCACCACTGGCAAGCGCGAAGTGGCAGCGGAACGCTCGGTCAGCGATGCACCGACTGCCGACAAACCGGCAGCCACCGATTCCGGCGTCAAGCTGAGCGATCAGGCGCAGCAGCTGCAGGCGATCGAAGAACGCCTGCGTGAATTGCCGGAAGTGGACAGCGCCCGCGTCGAGCAGATCAAGCAGGCCATCGCCGACGGCAGCTACCAGATAGACAGCACACGGATCGCCGACAAGCTGATCGCTCTCGAACAGTGATCTGATTGGTGGCCGTGCAGCCCAGCGGAGAATGAAGGATGCAGGATCTCAGCGCACTTTTTGCCCAGGCCACACAACATTGCACGCAGTTCGCCGACCTGCTTGATCAGGAGCATCAGGTCCTGCTCGATCAGGATATGGATGCCCTCGACGCCCTGACCAAGGCCAAGGCGCCACTGATCGCAGCCCTGATCGCTGATGAACAAGCGCTGTCCGCCCAATGCGAGAAACTCGGCAAGCCGGCCTCACACAGCCTGACCGATTTCATCGGCAGCCTGAATGCCCCCGAACTCGTCGCCCAGCATGCGGACTTCCTCACCGCCGCCGAGCGCTGCCAGAATGGCAACTTGCGCAATGCCAGGCTGATTCGTCACAGCCAGCACATCAATTCCCGGTTGCTGGATCTGCTGCGCAACCAGGGCGAAGCCAGTCAGAATGTATATGATCGTCAGGGTAATGCCAGCCGCTCCGCCTCCGGACGCCCGATAAGCCGAGCCTGACAGGGATGTCGCTGGTCTGCCTGGC
>DXBL01000039.1 GCA_019116555.1 Candidatus Pseudomonas excrementavium | reverse complement strand
GAGCCGCGCATGACGTGCCAGTGGGTGGTGCCGGAGTCGAACCAGACGTCCAGGGTGTCGCTGATCTTGTCGTACTGGACGGCTTCTTCGCCGAGCAACTCAGCGGCGTCGAGTTTGAACCAGGCTTCGATGCCTTCCTGCTCGACACGTTTGGCGACTTCTTCCATCAGCTCGACGGTGCGCGGGTGCAGTTCGCCGCTTTCCTTGTGCAGGAAGAACGGGATCGGCACGCCCCAGTTACGCTGACGGGAGATACACCAGTCCGGACGGCCAGCGATCATGCCGTGCAGGCGGGCCTGGCCCCAGGCAGGGACGAACTGGGTCTGTTCGATGGCGTCCAGCGCGCGGGCGCGCAGGGAGCTGCCGTCGCTGACCACCTTGTCCATGCCCACGAACCACTGGGCGGTAGCCCGGTAGATCAGCGGGGTCTTGTGGCGCCAGCAATGCATGTAGCTGTGCTGGATCGGTTCGTGCTTGAGCAGTGCGCCGACTTCATCCAGCTTGGCGACGATATTGGCGTTGGCCTTCCAGATGAACTGACCACCGAAGAACGGCAGGTCGCTGACATACACACCGTTGCTCTGCACCGGCGTGAGGATGTCGTCATTCTCCATGCCGTAGTGCTTGCAGGTACGGAAGTCGTCCTCACCGTAGGCCGGAGCCGAGTGGACGATACCGGTACCGGCGCCAGTCTCGACGTAGTCCGCCAGATAGACCGGCGAAAAGCGCTCATAGAATGGATGGCGGAAGCGGATATTCTCCAGCGCAGAGCCTTCGCAGCGGGCGATGATCTCGCCCTGTTTGCCGTAGCGCTGCAGGCTGGATTCAACCAGTTCCTCGGCCAGCACCAGCAACTGATCGCCGGTGTCGACCAGCGCATAGATGAAGTCGGGATGGACGTTCAGCGCCTGGTTGGCCGGGATGGTCCAGGGGGTGGTGGTCCAGATGACGATGCTGGCCGGCTTGGCCAGTTCGGCAACGCCGAAGGCGGCGGCCAGCTTGTCGACGTCTTCGATGGCGAAGGCCACATCGATGGCGTCAGACTTCTTGTCCTGGTATTCCACTTCCGCTTCAGCCAGGGCCGAGCCGCAGTCGAAGCACCAGTTGACCGGTTTCAGGCCCTTGAACACGAAGCCACCCTCGACCATCTTCGCCAGCGCACGGATCTCGCCCGCCTCGTTGGGGAATTCCATGGTCTTGTAGGGGTTGTCCCAGTCGCCCAGCACGCCCAGGCGGATGAAGTCATTCTTCTGACCTTCGATCTGCTCGGCGGCGTAGTGACGGCAACGCTCGCGGGTCTGGTCCGCCGGCTGGTTCTTGCCGAAGGTGGTCTCGACCTTGTGTTCGATCGGCAGGCCATGGCAGTCCCAACCGGGGACGTAGGGCGCGTCGAAGCCGGACAGGGTGCGTGAGCGCACGATCATGTCCTTGATGATCTTGTTCACCGCGTGGCCGATGTGAATGCTGCCGTTGGCGTAGGGCGGGCCATCGTGCAGCACGAACTGCGGGCGGCCTTGGCTGACCTCACGAATTCGCTGGTAGAGACCGATACTGTCCAGACGTTTCAGGGTTTCCGGCTCGCGGGCCGGCAGGCCGGCCTTCATCGGGAAATCTGTTGCGGGCAGGTTCAGCGTCGCTTTGTAATCAGTCATCTTGTCCTGGCTCACTTGTTCAATTCGGCGGCCCATTGGGCCCGTGCGGTGGCGAAATCAGCCTTGATGGCGGCCTGCAGCTCGTCCAGCGAGTCGAACTTGCGTTCGTCACGCAGTTTTTCATGAAATACCACGGTGATGCGGCGACCGTAGAGGTCGCCATCGAAATCCAGCAGATGGACTTCCAGGTGCGCCTGGCCATCCCCGTCCACCGAGGGGCGGCTACCGATATTGGCGGCACCGATATGTCGTGTGCCGTCCAGCTCGACGCTGACCCGGTACACGCCATTGAGTGGCGCACTGATGCGCTTGAGCTGCACGTTGGCCGTCGGCGCACCCAGGGTTCGGCCCAGCTTCTGGCCGTGCAATACCCGCCCGGTGATGCTGAACGGCCGACCCAGCAGGCGCTCGGCCTGGGCGAAGTCGCCTTCGGCGAGTACCTGGCGCACCCGGCTGCTGCTGATGCGCTCGCCGCTTTCGGCAACGGTACTGGCGGATTCGACGGTAAAGCCCTGCTGCTGACCACGGGCCTGGAGCAGGGCGAAGTCACCGGCGCGGTCGCAGCCGAAGCGGAAGTCATCGCCCACTTCGAGATGCTTCACACCCAAGCCGTCAATCAGCACCTGCTGGATGAATTCATCCGCGCTGAGCTCGCGCAGGCGGCGGTTGAAGGCCAGGCACAGCACCCGATCAACGCCCTGCTCTTCCAGCAGCGCGAGCTTGTCACGCAGGCGGGTCAGGCGCGGCGGCGCGCTGTGCGGAGCGAAGTATTCCCGGGGCTGTGGTTCGAAGATCACCACGCAACCGGGCAATCCCAGACGCGCAGCATGACGACTCAGACGCTTGAGAATCGCCTGATGCCCGGCATGTACACCGTCGAAATTACCAATTGTCGCCACGCACCCACGATGATGGGGACGCAGATTGTGCAGGCCGCGGACCAGTTCCATAGCGCTCGTTATCGGCAGATGGGTCAAAGCCGGAAAGTATACAGGGTTAGGGGGTGCGGCGTCATCGGGGAGGGCTATGGACAATCATGGCTGAACCTTGCCCTGGCTGATTGCCGGGCCATTGCTGGCAGGAGCGGGTTTCCTGGGATTGTCGAGCACCAGCTCGACAACGGCGTCTCAGGCGCCATCGCAGGTCGAGCTGGTGCTCGACCGTCCCAGGGCTCGGCAGGATCAGCGCCGCAGGTGCCGCATCCGCATTCCGCTGGCTACCAGCGTGGCAACAAAGACACCGATACCCGCCACCACCAGAATGGTCATCTGCCACGTCTTCTGCTGCCAGCCCCAGGCGAACCATTGCTCCACGCCAGGCGCCAGCCAGACCACCACCGCTGCCAGAGCCGCACAGGCCAGCACCAGCCGGACCATGAACAACGGCCAGCCCGCCTGGGCCTGATAGATGCCCGCCTTGCGCAAGCCCCACCACAGCATGCCGGCATTGAGCAGCGCCGACAGCGAGGTCGCCAGCGCCAGGCCGACATGATCCAGCGGCCAGACCAGGATCAGGTTGAATACCATATTGGCACCCATGCAGATCATGGCGATCTTCACTGGGGTCTTCATGTCCTGGCGGGCAAAGTAGCCCGGCGCCAGCACCTTGATCAGCATGAAGGTCATCACCCCCACCGCATAGGCACGCAGCGCGTTGGCCGACTGAATCACGTCGCGCTCGGTCATGGCACCATAATGAAACAGCGTGGCAATCAGTGGCTCGGCCAGCAGCAACAGCGCCAGGGCTGCCGGCACGCCAACCAGCAATACCATGCGCACGGCCCAGTCCAGGGTGGCGGCAAAGGCCTTGGGGTCTTCACCGGCATGCTGACGGGACAGGGCCGGCAGGATCACCGTCCCGATAGCGATACCGAAGGCGCCCAGCGGCAGTTCCGACAGGCGGTCAGCGTAATACAGCCAGGAGATGCTGCCGGTCTGCAGGAAGGACGCCAGCACTGTATCCAGCAGCAGGTTGATCTGGCTGACCGACACGCCGAACAGCGCCGGCACCATCAAGGTCATGATGCGTTTCACGCCCTCGTGGTGACGATCCGGCCGCGGTACCGGCAACAGCTTGATCTGGGCCAGGAAGGGCAATTGGAACAGCAGCTGCGCCACGCCGGCAATAAATACGCCCCATGCCAGCGCCATGATCGGCTGGTCGAAGTACGGCGTCATGAACAGGGTCGCGCCGATCATGCACAGGTTGAGCAGCACCGGCGTGAACGCGGGAATGGCAAAGCGACCGTAGCTATTCAGGATCGAGCCGCACAGCGCCGTCAGGGAAATCAGGAACAGGTAGGGAAAGGTGATGCGCAGCATATCGGTGGCCAACGCGAGCTTTTCCGTCTGCCCATGAAAGCCGGGGGCGAACAGCGTGATCAGCACCGGCGCACCAGCCACCCCCAGCAGCGTGATGCCCGCCAGCGTCAGCCCCAGGGTGCCGGTCACCCGGTTGACCAGATTCTGCACCTCGGCCAGGGTGAACCGGGTGCGGTACTCCGACAATACCGGTACGAACGCCTGGGCAAAGGCCCCTTCGGCGAACAGCCGACGCAGGAAATTGGGGATCTTGAAGGCGATGAAGAAGGCATCCGCCTCGGACTGCGAACCGAAATAGGCCGC
>DXBL01000297.1 GCA_019116555.1 Candidatus Pseudomonas excrementavium | reverse complement strand
ATCTGCTGGACCGCAGCCGGCTTGTCATGCTCACCGAAGCGATCCACGATAGTGGCGCTGGCCTCATTCATCCCCAACACCTCTACCTGAATTCCCTCACGCCGCAGTTTAAGCACAACCTTGTCCAGCGCACTGACCGCCGTTATGTCCCAGAAATGCGCGCGCTGCAGATCGATGGTCACCTTGCTCAGCGCCTCCTTGAAGTCGAAGGCATCGACGAACTTATCCGCAGAGCTGAAGAAGACCTGACCGACGACCTGATAGGTGCGGTGGCTCCCGGTCTGCTCCAGGGTCGATTCCACCGCCAGATAATGCCCCACCTTGTTGGCGAAGAAGAGGGCGGCAAACAACACCCCCGCCAGCACCCCGAAAGCCAGGTTATGGGTGAAAACTACCACCACCACAGTGACGATCATGACGATGTTGGTCGACAGCGGATAAGTGCGCAGGTTGCGCAGCGAGTCCCAGCGGAAGGTGCTGATGGATACCATGATCATCACGGCTACCAGCGCTGCCATGGGGATGCGGCCGACCCAGTCACTCAGGAATACCACCATCATCAGCAGCACCACACCGGCCACCAGGCAGGACAGACGGGAGCGGCCGCCGGACTTCACATTGATCACCGACTGGCCGATCATCGCGCAACCGGCCATGCCGCCCATCAAGCCAGAGGCAATATTGGCCAGCCCCTGGCCTTTGCATTCGCGGTTCTTGTCGCTGGGTGTGTCGGTCATTTCATCGACGATGGTCGCCGTCATCATGGACTCCAGCAGGCCGACCACCGCCAGCGCTGCCGAATAAGGGAAGATGATAACCAGGGTCTCAAGGGTCAGCGGCACATCCGGCCAGAGAAATACCGGCAGGGTATCGGGCAACTCGCCCATATCACCCACGGTACGGATATCCAGCCCCAGCACCACGGCCACCGCGGTCAGCACCAGAATGCAGACCAAAGGTGAGGGCAGCAGCCTGCCTACCACGGGCACCAGATGAAACAGATAGATGATGCCCAGGCCCGCAGCGGTCATCGCATAAACCTGCCAGGAGGCATTGGTCAGCTCGGGAAGCTGCGCCATGAAGATCAGGATGGCCAGCGCGTTGACGAACCCGGTGACCACCGAGCGCGACACGAAACGCATCAGCGAGCCAAGTCTGAAGTAACCAGCCACAATCTGCAGCACGCCGCACAGCAGCGTGGCGGCCAGCAGATACTCGAGACCGTGAGTCCTCACCAGCGTAACCATCAATAACGCCATGGCACCGGTCGCTGCGGAAATCATTCCCGGACGCCCACCGGCGAACGCAATGACCACGGCAATGCAGAAGGATGCATACAGCCCAACCTTGGGGTCCACACCAGCAATGATGGAAAACGCGATGGCTTCCGGAATCAGCGCCAGCGCCACCACCAGACCTGACAACAGGTCGCCGCGCAGGTTGAAAAACCAGTTTTGTTTGATTGTCTGCAACATCATCGAATCCAGGGAGTGAAACTGTGAACGCAAGCAGTAGATGCTTGAAAAAGGTCGCAACCCTACCATATTGGCGAGACGGCTGCGCGTCAGCGCACAAGAAGGGCAGGGGTCTTCGATCAGTGGGGCAAGTAGGTTGCATGCGAACTATAATTCGACGCGCTTCAAGCCGCAGGTACACGCCATGACAGATGTGCAGGAACCACGATCAGCTTTCGTCCGTGCGCCCTTGTGGTTGCGGTGCTGGTCACGCTCAGCGGCACCACCGCCATGCACATCTTATGGCAGTAACCTTGCTGGGTGTACAGAGCATGGGCTGGCTGACAGTACCGCTGCTGATCGCCATTACCTTTACCTTGACGATGGGCTCGGGCATGGCCAGTCCCGCCGCGTTGGCGCGGGCACTGTCCGTTATCCCGGAACTGACCGGCTCGGCTGCGGGCCTCTATGGCTTCAAGAGGCACCTAGCGCCCCTTGATGGGAATGGCCTTGATCGAGTTGGCCCGCTGATCATCCAGCGAATCGTAATAACTGTCCTGGGTGGTGGAAAGGCTTTCGTGACGCAGGTCTGCCTGTAGATCCTTCATGTCCCTGAACGGCGCATCCAGTGTCGCCGACGTGTGCCGCAGCCAGTGCAGGCTGGCTGCCCGCAAGGCGTCACAATCTTCCTCCAGCCCTTCCTGGATCATGCGCGCGCATGCCGCATCAAACACCATCTGGATCAGTTCCCTTATCCGTCGTCCAGACAATCCCCCGCGGCCATCCAGGGCAGACAACAGCGGAGTCTGTTCGCCAGGGTAGGGCAGGTCGGTCAATCCCAGGGTGGTGCGATAACGGACCAGGTAGGGCAGATAGCTGTCGCGAACACTCACCTTGGCAGCCTTGTTGCCTTTACCCACCACATGAAACCACCAGTTATCACCGGTTTTCTTGAAGCTGCCCATGGTTGGCTGCCAATTGTCCCGCCCGGTGAGGTCCGATACCCGCAGGTACATCGAGAACAGCGTCGTCAGAATGAACAGCGTACGCTCATGAAACTCCGGCTCCTGATCGGCCATGTGTTCCGCCGTTTCGATCACGAACTCCCACTGCAGTTGAGTCAGGGAGCGGCTGGTGACCTGGGAGACGACGCTCTGCTTGTACCGGGACTTCTGCTTGACCGCTCGAAACGGGTTGGCATCGGTGTAATCTTCATCGATGCAGAACTGATAGAAGCTGCCACACACGGTGAACACCTGGGCAATGGTCGTCTGCGACATCTGATACGCCTGAATCTCCGGCATGGTCGAATCGTTTTCATCAGCCAGCTTGCGGGTAGCCTTGCTCACCGTGTAGTTGAACGGGCGCCAATCGGGATTGATCACAAACGTATCGGAATCCGCTTTCTTGCGACCACCAATGCGGAGAAAGCGCGACTTGGTCACCGGGCCGACCCAGTTCTCGGGCGGATTGAGACAGAACTCCAGAAAAGCTTCGGCATCCTGGCGGCGCAGATGCAAAATGGGCTTCTTGCACACCAGCAAGGACCACAGCAACAGACGCTCGACATGGGTACGGTAGCTGTTGAACGTGGCTTGATTAGCCGCGTAGGATTTCAGGAACAGCTTGACCACGGAATATCCATCCATGGCTTCGGTGGGATTGGCGAACTTCTCGAAAGCCGCCAGAACGACGGGTAATTCGCCGTCCAGATTGTGCCGGGTGAGAGATTGAAAATTCTTGTAGGTGTCGAACAAGGGAACCGGTTGAGACATGAAGCAAATGATCCAGAGCCGCGGCAGGATTGCCCGGGTCGCAGATTAACACATATGCAATATCCGATAATGGCTAATATCGGAATCAACAAACACGGCAAGTCATGCCCTGACTTCGCATAATGAGAAAGCCTTATGTTTAGCGGCCTCCGGATGATATTCAAACCTCCGGGGGCCGTTTAACATAGGGCAGATTATGCGACGTGCCGACTCCCTTTCCCTGAATATCCCTGTGCACCTGGTGCGCGATGCCCGGTTGTTCATTTGCACCGAGGACGATACCGACGCTGTTTGTCGGGTCTTGTCGGATTATGGTCGATTGGTCTCTGAGGCCCGCCAGCTACGTCGACGGATTGCCCAGATGGATGAGGAGGGCGCGTTGCTGGATGATCGACTGGAGCGCCTGCAGGACGCCTGTAGGGCCATTCTCGACCTTTAGCACCCTTTACCCTCGTCAGGTGCCGCGCCCCCGGCTTGTCGTGCCTGCGCGACAAACGGAGGCACGGGCGGAGCGAACACTTGACGTTGCACAACCAGTAACAGCCTCTTGGCGGGGTGTGGGGAGAGGGTTTCTCCCCGCGCCCCTGCCTCCCGGCGAGGGCGGGTTTCAGGGCAGCGCCCTGAGGGTTTGGGGTTGGGTTGGATCTGGCCGGCGTCAGCCGGGTCCACCTATTCTAATGGTGGACTTTTGTCCCACTGTGGGAATATTGCCTGCTGACTCATCCCCCGAAATGGATTTTGATTTGGTTCATTGCAAGCTGAACCGTGATCATGTTCACCAGGGTTTCCAGCACCCAGAGGGTGACTCCGCCTATGATGATTCCTATCGCAATTTCATAGGCCAGACGGGGTTCTGCCTTGGCTTTGCTTGGCCCTGCCGGCCTTATTGGTTCGTCCCTTTCTGCTTTCATCAGTCCTTCCCCAATACCTGCTCTCTGTACCGTTTCACGTCATCGGCTGTAAGGGTGTTCAAGTGCTTCCAGATCAGCGCGCCTATCATGTCGCTTTCCTTCACGTCTTCCTTCCTTTCGACGATCAGCTTGATACGGCGAGCGTTCAACGCTTCTACAAGGTCGTCTCTCAATCTGTAAGTTTTTGCCATCGAAATGCCATCACCTGTGATTTTGCATGCATGTGATTATTCCATTTGTTGACTTGTCATGTGTGATTAATGTAAAACTGCAACCAAGATCATTTGTGATTTCTCTACAAATCATACGGAAGTGGTTTCAATGCTCGATCGGATTCACATGTTCATCCCTTTCCTGCCCGAGGCAGTCACCAATGGCACCAAGTGCCAAGGGGATGATCCGCTGTATACGGTCGATCTTGAGTCTCTTGGCGTCCCGTTGGCGGGTCAGATTTTTTACGGTTCTGAAGGGCAGGTTGAGGTTGAGGATCTGCGCCACCCCTGGGAATGTCTGAGCACTGGCTTTACTCCGATGGCGTTCAAAATCTTTCACCAGGGAATGGGTAAACGCCTCATGCCTGGGGTTGAGTTGAAAGCCAGTCCGGCCAAACTGCTCCAGGGGCATAACGTGTTCGGCCCCACCTCTATCCGTAAGGGTGCGGAGGTGATGCTTAAGTGGTTGGCCGGATCGTATGGAACGCTGTTTTCAAGGCTCGACGTTGCTGCTACTCAAGTCTATGCCTTGGACTGTACTTACAGCTCCCGCCTTCCTGATGAGCGCACCGCTTTACAAGTTATCCAGGCTCTTACCAACGTTACCAACGGCCACACCAAGAGCAGGGGTGATAACTACCAGACGTCTGCCTATTGGGGTGCCAAAGAATCCCGCTTAAAGCGCCTTAAGGCGTATTTGAAGCACACCGAATTCGAAAATCAGCTGGAAGAGTTGCGCCGCCAGAGTCGCCGTGACTTGTCTGCTGCTCGTTCATTTAAGGTTATGTCTGATCCACGTTTGCGGGATTGGACTCGTTTTCTGTTGCGTATGGAAGCAACAGTGATGCATCGCTGGCTTGAGCGCCGTTCCATCCCCACACGCTTGATTGATCTGTGTGAATACCAAGAGACGTTGGCAGGGGAGGGTAGGTGTTTTATTCAGGAGTGCTGGCAAGCAGTAACTAAGGATTTGTTCGCGGCCTTTGAGGGTTTAACCATGAGAGTAATTGACGACGAAAAAGTGCTGGCCGCACTGATCACTAAGCATACCCGCCTTACTAAGTCGGGTAAGAAAAGTGATAGTTACGCCAGAAACCTGTTTAGAACCTATCGCAGCCTTAAGGAGTACGGTTGGGACGAAACAATGAATTCAATGTCTCGCACCGGATTTTATCGGCACATTGCTGATATATGTGCTGCGGGTCTTTCTAAGGCGGCATTGCAGAAACTGCGCGACAGCGATCGCACAAACAATGTCGTGCCGCTTCTTCGATTTGTTCAGGTCGATTTCGGTGCTCAACGTCCTGATTGGTACGTTGAACCTTCGGTAGAGGCGGCGTGATGATTTTGGCAGCTATGTTAGACATGATGATTACCGCTGTCGGCGGATGCTGCCTGATTTATTTTCTGGGCAATTGGGCCCGCTCTTAAAACCCTGCGAGGTGTTATATGGCTTTAGTATTGATGGGCAAGTGCCACGGCTTTCACCAGAACGTACGTACTGTTGGACAGAATAGCTTTACTGATAATCAAGTTCTCATCGAGATCGAACATGTCAACCAGTACGGCATTGCCGAAGTAAAGACCGTCCCGGTTAAGTTGAGCAAACGTCAGATGGAATCCGGGCTGAACAACCTGTGGGATCAGATGAAAGGCAAACTGGTTTCCGTGCCGGTTTTCGTTACTGCCTGGTCCTCCAAGGCTGGTAATGCTGGTCAT
>DXBL01000296.1 GCA_019116555.1 Candidatus Pseudomonas excrementavium | reverse complement strand
CCTCAACTCCGAGGTCGGACGTTACCAGACCTCCGCCGATTACCGCCTGGCCATGATCGTGCTGCCGGTGTCGGAAAATGCCAGCAGCGATGAAGCCCGGCAACAGGCTGAAGTCATCAGCGATATTCATCGTGAACTGAGCGAGGGTGCTGACTTCACTCGCCTGGCAGTCAGCCGCTCCGGCGGTGAGCACGCTCTGGAAGGGGGCGAGCTGGGCTGGCGCAAGGCGGCCCAGCTACCCCCGGCCTTCGCGAATGCGGTAGCTGATCTGGAGATTGGCGAGATTACCGCACCGCTGCGCTCCCCCGCCGGCTTCCACATCCTCAAGCTGCTGGAAAAGCGCGGCGGCGATAACCTGCTGGTGGACGAATTCAACGTGCGCCACATCCTGATCAAGCCCAGCGAAATCCGTAGCGAAGAAGAGGCTGCCCAGCTGATTCAGCGCCTGTATGAGCGCATCCGCGCCGGTGAATCCTTCGCCTCCCTGGCCCGCTCCTTCTCGGAGGACCCGGGTTCGGCGCTCAATGGCGGCTCGCTCAACTGGGTGACCGCCGACGCCATGGTGCCCGAGTTCCGCGAGGTGATGACCACGACCCCGGAAAATCAGATCTCGGCGCCCTTCCAGAGCCAGTTCGGCTGGCACATCCTGCAGGTGGAAGGCCAGCGTCAGGTGGACATGACCGACGAGATGCGCGAGCAGCAGGCCCGCAATCTGCTGCAGAACCGCAAGTTCGATGAGGAACTGCAAACCTGGCTGCTGGAAATCCGTGACGAAGCCTATGTAGAGATCAAGAGCTAAGTGACTGCTTCCGCTATTGCCCTGACCGCCGGCGAACCCGCCGGCATCGGTCCCGACCTGTGTCTGTTGCTGGCCCGTGAGCCCTGTGCCCATGAACGGGTGGTGATCGCCGATCCGGATCTGCTTGCCGAGCGCGCCCGCGAGCTCGGTCTCTCCATCGAACTGCAAGTCTACGACCCGACACGCCCGCCGGCGCCGCAGCAGGCCGGCCAGCTCAGCGTGTTACCAGTACCGCTGGCAGCTACCTGCCAGCCCGGCAAACTGAACCCGGCCAATGCCCGCTACGTATTGGAAACCCTGCGCCTGGGTGGCCAGGGCTGTATCGACGGACAGTTCGCCGCGGTAGTGACCGCGCCGGTGCACAAAGGCGTGATCAACGATGCCGGCGTGCCTTTTTCCGGGCATACCGAGTTCTTCGCCGACCAGACCGGCACCGAGCAGGTCGTGATGATGCTGGCCTGCCCCGGCATGCGCGTGGCCCTGGCGACCACCCATCTGCCGCTGCGTGAGGTGGCCGACGCCATCACGCCGCAGGCGCTGGAACGGGTCATCCGCATCCTCCACGCCGATCTGCGCGACAAGTTCGGCATCGCTGCGCCGCGCATCCTCGTCTGCGGCCTGAATCCGCATGCCGGGGAAGGTGGACACCTGGGTCACGAGGAAATCGACATCATCATCCCGCTGCTCGACCGTCTGCGCGGCGAAGGCATCCAGTTGGCTGGTCCGCTGCCGGCCGATACCCTGTTCACGCCCAAACATCTCGATCAGGCCGATGCGGTACTGGCGATGTATCACGACCAGGGCCTGCCGGTGCTCAAGCACAAGGGTTTTGGTCAGGCGGTCAACGTGACCCTGGGCCTGCCGATCATCCGCACCTCGGTTGACCACGGCACGGCGCTGGACCTGGCCGCCACCGGGCGGGTCGACGTTGGCAGCCTGAAGGTTGCCCTGCAGACCGCCATCAGCATGATCGAAGCCCGAGGCCGTCAATGAGTGAATTTGCTCCACACCGGGCGCGCAAGCGTTTCGGTCAGAATTTTCTGCACGATCATGGCGTGATCAACCGCATCCTGCGCGGCATCGCCCCGCGCGAAGGCCAGCATCTGGTCGAGATCGGCCCGGGCCAGGGGGCGTTGACCGAAGGTCTGCTCGCCAGTGGTGGCCGGCTCGATGTGGTCGAACTGGACCATGACCTGCACCCGCTGCTGCAGGCCCGCTTCGGCGGCAACCCACAGTTCACCCTGCACAAGGGCGACGCGCTGAAGTTCGACTTCCGCTCCCTGGCCCAGCCGGGTGAGAAACTGCGCGTGGTCGGTAACCTGCCGTACAACATCTCCACGCCGCTGATGTTCCATCTGCTCAATCAGGCCGATTGCATCGCCGACATGCACTTCATGTTGCAGAAGGAAGTGGTACAGCGCCTGGCCGCTGGCGCCGGCATGAATCACTATGGCCGCCTGGGCATCATGGTGCAGTACCATTGCCAGGTGGAGCACCTGTTCGACGTCGGCCCCGGCGCCTTCAACCCGCCGCCCAAGGTCGATTCCGCCATCGTGCGCCTGACGCCCCATGCCGTCTTGCCGCATCCGGCCGATGATCCCAAGGTGCTGGAGCTGATCGTCCGCGAAGCCTTCAACCAGCGGCGCAAGACGATGCGCAACACGCTCAAGGGTCTGCTCGATGCCGACGCCATCGCCGCCGAGGGCATCGATCCGACGTTGCGCCCGGAGCAGATCGACCTGGCCGGCTTCGTGCGGCTGGCCAATCGCCTGGCTCGCGAGCAGCGCAATGACTGATGCCCGCCTGCAGAAGATATTGGTCGAGGTCCACACGCGTTATCTGACGGAACAGTCCGACCCGACGCAGAACCGCTTCGCCTTCGCCTATACCATCACCATCCGCAATGCCGGCCCGATCGCCGCGACCCTGCTCGACCGCCACTGGGTCATCACCGATGGCAACGGCAAGACCCAGGAAGTGCGCGGCCCGGGCGTGGTCGGCGAACAGCCATTGATCGAGCCCGGTGCCAGCCACACCTATACCAGCGGCTGTCTGTTGGAAACTCCGGTGGGCAGCATGCAGGGCAGCTATGGCATGCGCAGCGTCGATGGGCAGGAATTCCGCGCGCCGGTTGCTGTCTTCCGTTTGGCCAGACCCAACGCGCTCAACTGAGGTACCGCATGACCGTATACGCTGTGGGAGATATCCAGGGCTGTCTCACGCCGCTGCAATGTCTGTTGCAGGAAGTCGACTTCACCCCGTCGCGGGATACGCTCTGGTGCGTGGGTGATCTGGTCAACCGCGGCCCGGCATCGCTGGACACCCTGCGCTATCTGGATAACCTGGGCAACGCCTGCATCAGTGTACTGGGCAACCACGACCTGCATCTGCTGGCCGCGGCCTACGATCCCAAGCGTCTGCGCAAGTCCGATACCCTGCTGCCGATCCTGCAGGCGCCGGATCGTGAGCGGCTGCTGTACAACCTGCGCCAGCGGCCCTTGGCCCACCTGGACACCACCCGCAAGCTGATCATGACCCACGCCGGGGTACCACCGATCTGGAGCCCGCAGGAAACCCTGGTCCTCGCTGCCGAGGTCGAGGCGGTGCTGCGCTGTGACCAGCAACTGCCCTGGTTCCTCGATGCCATGTATGGCAACGAACCGGCGCGCTGGAGCCCGGATCTGGACGGCGTCAAGCGCCTGCGGGCGATCACCAACTATCTCACCCGCATGCGCTTCTGCCGCGCCGACGGCACCCTGGACCTCAAGTCCAAGGACACCCCGGATCGCGCGCCGAAGGGATATGCTCCCTGGTTCACCCTGCCCCGCCGCGACCCCACGGTTGGCATCGTGTTCGGTCACTGGGCAGCGCTGGAAGGCAAGGTGAACGTGCCCGGCATCCATGCGCTGGATACCGGCTGCGTATGGAACAACAGCCTGACCCTGATGAACCTGGATACCGGCGAGAAGCGCCAATGCGACTGCGACCATTGACCGGCGCCTCGCACCTGCCATAGCCTTGACCCATCATCTCGACGGAGCCCTGTCATGAGCGACTTTCAGCGTATTTCTCCCGAAACCGCCGCGCAGCTGCTGGAGGCCGATGCCTGTGTGGTGGATATCCGCGATCCGCAGAGCTACCACACAGGCCATATCAGCGGCGCCCAGCGCCTGGACAATGACAATGTTCAGCAGTTCGTGGCTACCGCCGACCGCCAGCAGCCCCTGGTCGTGTGCTGTTACCATGGCAATTCCAGCCAACAGGCCGCCGCCTGGCTCGCCGGCCTCGGCTTCAACCAGGTCTACAGCCTGGATGGGGGCTTCGAGCTCTGGCAACAGCAGTTTCCCACCCTGGTCAGCCGCGGCTGACCCACCCCCTCGCCCGCGATTGCAAAATTTTTCTCACATCCTCTGTCACCCTCGCACAAACCAACTATCCTGAAAGCAAGGCAATCAACAACTCAAGCAAAGCCGGTCTGCCGGCTTCCGATAACAGGGGGAGCACGTCGAGCCGCAGCGTGAAGCTGCCGTCGACCCACTTCCCGGGCCTTGTCTGACAAGCGGTAACGGGGGATTTGCGCATGCCATCATCTTCGCCCTTCGCTGCGTGGCAGATGGGCTCCGACTCGGAAGCCCCAGACCTCTTCTTCAGTAAAAGCGAGGTCGTGCCATGAGCATATTCAGCCATTTTCAGAATCGATTCGAGACCACCCAGCAGGAGGAAATGTCCCTGCAGGAGTATCTGGATCTGTGCAAGTCGGACCCCACGACCTACGCTTCCAGCGCCGAGCGCCTGTTGATGGCCATCGGCGAGCCCGAACTGATCGACACCTCCATGGACCCGCGGCTGTCGCGCATCTTCTCCAACAAGGTGATCAAGCGCTACCCGGCCTTCGCTGACTTCCACGGCATGGAAGATGCGATCGAACATATCGTGTCCTTCTTCAAACATGCCGCCCAGGGGCTGGAGGAGAAGAAACAGATCCTCTATCTGCTCGGGCCGGTCGGCGGGGGCAAGTCATCCATTGCGGAGAAGCTCAAGGCATTGATGCAGCAGGTGCCCTTCTACGCCATCAAGGGCTCGCCGGTATTCGAATCGCCCCTGGGGTTGTTCAATGCCGACGAGGATGCCCATATCCTCGAAGAGGACTTTGGCATTCCGCCACGCTACCTGAATGGCATCATGTCGCCCTGGGCAGTCAAGCGCCTGCACGAGTTCAATGGCGACATCAGCCAGTTCCGCGTGGTCAAGCTGTATCCCTCGATCCTGCAGCAGATCGCCATCGCCAAGACCGAGCCGGGTGATGAGAACAACCAGGACATCTCCGCGCTGGTCGGCAAGGTGGATATCCGCAAGCTGGAAGAGTTCCCCCAGAGCGATCCGGATGCCTACAGCTATTCCGGCGCCCTGTGCCGCGCCAACCAGGGGTTGATGGAGTTCGTCGAGATGTTCAAGGCACCGATCAAGGTGCTGCACCCGCTGCTGACGGCTACCCAGGAGGGCAACTACAACAGCACCGAAGGTCTCGGCGCCATTCCGTTCAACGGCGTGATCCTCGCCCACTCCAACGAGTCGGAATGGCATACCTTCCGCAACAACAAGAATAACGAAGCCTTCATCGACCGGATCTATATCGTCAAGGTGCCCTATTGCCTGCGGGTCAGCGATGAGATCCAGATCTACCAGAAGCTGCTGACCAACAGCTCGCTGGCCAGTGCCCACTGTGCCCCTGATACCCTGAAGATGCTGGCCCAGTTCAGCACGCTGTCGCGCCTCAAGGAGCCGGAGAATTCCAACGTCTACTCGAAGATGCGCATCTACGATGGCGAAAACCTCAAGGACACCGATCCCAAGGCCAAGTCGATTCAGGAATACCGCGACACCGCCGGGGTCGACGAAGGCATGACCGGCCTGTCTACCCGCTTCGCCTTCAAGATCCTGTCCAAGGTCTTCAACTACGACAATACCGAGGTGGCGGCCAACCCGGTGCACCTGTTGTATGTGCTGGAACAGCAGATCGAACAGGAACAGTTCCCGGCCGAGGTCAGCGAACGCTACCTGCGCTTTCTCAAGGAGTACCTGGCGCCACGTTATGTCGAGTTCATCGGCAAGGAGATCCAGACCGCGTATCTCGAGTCCTACAGCGAATACGGGCAGAACATCTTCGACCGCTATGTGCTGTATGCCGACTTCTGGATTCAGGATCAGGAGTACCGCGACCCGGATACCGGCGAGATTCTCGACCGCGCTGCCCTCAGCGAGGAGCTGGAGAAGATCGAGAAACCCGCGGGCATCAGCAATCCCAAGGACTTCCGTAACGAGATCGTCAACTTTGTGCTGCGCGCCCGCGCCCACAATAACGGCAAGAATCCCAGCTGGCTGTCCTACGAGAAGCTGCGCGTGGTGATCGAGAAGAAGATGTTCTCCAATACCGAGGACCTGCTGCCGGTCATCAGCTTCAACGCCAAGGCATCCACCGAGGACCAGAAGAAGCACAACGATTTCGTCACCCGGATGGTCGAACGAGGATATACCGAGAAGCAGGTGCGCCTGCTGTCGGAATGGTATCTGCGGGTGCGCAAGGCCCAGTAACCTGCGGGTTGCCGGCAGGTGCCGCGCGATACCTGAAAGCAGCACGGTCAGCTTCGAGCCTATCGACTGCAGCTTGGAGCTGGCCCTCCCCCGGAGGGGCTTGAATGAGCTATGTGATCGACCGTCGTCTGAACGGCAAGAACAAGAGCACGGTCAACCGCCAACGCTTTCTGCGCCGGTACAAGGCGCATATCAAGAAGGCGGTGGAAGAGGCAGTAGGCCGCCGCTCCATCACCGATATCGAGCATGGGGAGCAGATCAGCATCCCCGGCCGGGATATCGATGAACCGATTTTCCACCATGGCCCGGGAGGCCGGCAGACCCGGGTTTTTCCCGGCAACCGCGAGTTCGCCACCGGCGACCGTATCGCCCGCCCCGAGGGCGGCGGCGGTGGTGGCGGAGGTGGCAACCAGGCCGGCAATTCCGGCGAGGGCGAGGATGACTTCGTCTTCCAGATTACCCAGGAAGAGTTTCTCGACTTCATGTTCGAGGATCTCGCCCTGCCCAACCTGATCAAACGCCACCTGACCGGCACCGACACGTTCCGTACCGTGCGTGCCGGCATCAGCCAGCAGGGCAACCCGTCCCGGATCAATATTGTCCGCTCCATGCGCTCGGCCCAGGCCCGGCGTATTGCCCTTTCCGGGGGCAGCCGTGCCCGGCTGCGCGCGGCGGTCAAGGAGCTGGAACTGCTGCGCCAGCAGCAGCCGGACAACCTGCTGGATATCAACACCCTGGAAGAGGAAATCAAACAGCTGCGCGCCCGCATCGATCGAGTCCCGTTTCTCGATACCTTCGATCTGCGCTATAACCTGCTGGTCAAGCAGCCGGATCCCAGCTCGCGGGCGGTGATGTTCTGCCTGATGGACGTCTCCGGCTCGATGACCCAGGCCACCAAGGACATCGCCAAGCGCTTCTACATCCTGCTGTACCTGTTTCTGCAGCGTAACTACGAGCGCATCGAGGTGGTCTTCATCCGCCATCACACCAGCGCCAAGGAAGTCGACGAGGAAGAATTCTTCTATTCCCGGGAAACCGGCGGCACCATTGTCTCCAGCGCTCTGCGGATGATGCAGCAGATCATCGCCGACCGCTATTCCCCCGCCGAGTGGAATATCTACTGCGCCCAGGCCTCCGATGGCGACAACTGGAACGATGACTCGCCGATCTGCCGCGAGCTGCTGATCCGCCAGTTGATGCCGGCCATGCAGTATTACTGCTATGTGGAGATCACCCCGCGCGAACATCAGGCACTGTGGTATGAATATGAACAGGTGGCCGAACATTTCGCCGACAGCTTCGCCCAACAGCAGATCGTCGACGCGGGGGATATCTATCCGGTATTCCGCAAGCTGTTCCAGAAGAGGATGGCCACATGACCCGTCAGCCCATTTCCACCGAGTCGGAATGGACCTTCGACCTGATTCGCGAATACGATCGCGAGATCGGCCGTATTGCCCATGATATCTATGGCCTGGATACCTACCCCAACCAGATCGAGGTCATCACCGCCGAGCAGATGATGGATGCCTACGCCTCGGTGGGCATGCCGCTGGGCTATCACCACTGGTCCTACGGCAAGCATTTCCTGCATACCGAGAAACACTACACGCGCGGGCAGATGGGCCTGGCTTACGAGATCGTGATCAACTCCGATCCGTGCATCGCCTACCTGATGGAAGAGAACACCATGACCATGCAGGCCCTGGTGATCGCCCACGCCTGCTATGGCCATAACTCCTTCTTCAAGGGCAACTACCTGTTCCGCAGCTGGACCGATGCCGGCTCGATCATCGATTACCTGGTGTTCGCCAAGCAGTACATCAGCCAGTGCGAGGAGCGCTACGGCATCGATGCCGTGGAGAACCTGCTCGATTCCTGCCACGCGCTGATGAATTACGGCGTAGACCGCTACAAGCGCCCCTACCCGGTGTCCGCCGAGGAAGAACGCCGCCGTCAGCAGGAGCGCGAGGAGTACCTGCAGCGCCAGGTCAACGATCTCTGGCGCACCATCCCAGTCAACCCCGATGCCCATAACAAGCATCATGAAGAGCCGCGTTATCCAGCCGAGCCGCAGGAGAACCTGCTGTACTTCATCGAGAAGAACGCGCCGCTACTCGAACCCTGGCAACGCGAGGTCGTGCGCATCGTGCGCAAGGTCGCGCAGTATTTCTATCCCCAGCGCCAGACCCAGGTGATGAACGAAGGTTGGGCCACCTTCTGGCATTACACCTTGCTCAATCACCTGTATGACGAGGGCAAGGTCACCGATGGCTTCATGATGGAGTTCCTGCAGTCGCATACCAGCGTCATCTACCAGCCGTCGTTCGACAGCCAGTGGTTCAGCGGCATCAACCCCTACACGCTGGGCTTTGCCATGATGCAGGACATCCGCCGCATGTGTGAGAACCCCACCGCCGAGGATCGCGACTGGTTCCCCGACATTGCCGGCAGCGACTGGCTGGAAACCCTCAAGTTCGCCATGCGCACCTTCAAGGACGAGAGCTTCATCCTGCAATATCTGTCGCCCAAGGTGATCCGCGACCTCAAGCTGTTCGCCATCATCGATGACGAGAAGGACGACCATCTGGAGGTGGCCGCGATTCATGACGATGCCGGTTACCGTCGGGTCCGTGAGCTGCTGGCCGCCCAGTACAACCTGGGCAACAACGAGCCGAATATCCAGGTGTGGGAAGTCGACCGCCGCGGCGATCGCTCCCTGACCCTGCGCCACCAGCGACACGAAGGCAAACCCCTGGGCGAGACCACCGAGCGCATGCTGAAACACCTGCACCGACTGTGGGGCTTCGACATCCATCTGCTGAGCATGGATGGCGATGCCGTCAAGAGCGAATCCCATATGCCGCCTCGCCCGAAGAGCGGCGAGGAGACCATTCCCCGCTTCGACATGAATATCCCGCCGATCTGACATCCCACAGGCGCATCCCCTGGGAGGGACGAGCACCAGCTCGTCCACGGGCTGGTGCTCAACGCTCTCAGCTGACTCCCCCAACCTCTTGCAGCACCAACCCCATCCACCCTAAGCTGCGCCGATGAAAACAGCATTCACTACCTATCTGGTCGGCGGCGCGGTCCGCGACCAGTTGCTGGGCGTGCCCTGGCATGAACATGATTGGGTCGTGGTCGGCGCGACGCCGGAACAGATGGTCGCGGCCGGGTTTCGCCCGGTCGGCCAGGACTTTCCGGTGTTCCTCCATCCAGAGACCCGCGAAGAATATGCCCTGGCCCGCACCGAGCGCAAAAGCGGGCATGGCTATGGCGGCTTCACCTTCCATGCCACGCCCGACATCACCCTGGAGCAGGACCTGCAGCGGCGGGATCTGACCATCAACGCGATGGCGATGGACAGCGATGGCCGGCTCGTCGACCCCTATGGTGGCCAACAGGATCTGCAAAATCGCCTGCTGCGCCATGTGTCCCCCGCCTTTGCCGAAGATCCCTTGCGGGTACTGCGGGTGGCGCGTTTCGCCGCGCGCTATGCGCCGCTGGGTTTTCGCGTTGCCGACGAAACCCTGCAACTGATGCGCGAGCTGGCGCAATCCGGCGAGTTGCAGGCGCTCACCGCCGAGCGCACCTGGAAGGAAATCAGCCGCGCCCTGATGGAAACCCGGCCCGATGTATTCATCCGCGTGCTGCGTGAATGCGGCGCCCTGGCAGTGCTGCTGCCGGAGGTCGATTGCCTGTTCGGCGTGCCGCAGCCCGAGGCCCACCACCCCGAGGTGGATACCGGCGAGCATGTGCTGCTGGTATTGCGCCAGACCGCCGAGGTGGATCTGCCGTTGCCGGCCCGCTGGGCCTGTCTGCTGCATGATCTGGGCAAGTGGCGCACCCCCGAGCGGTTCTGGCCCAAGCACCATGGGCATGAAAACAAGGGGCTGGCGGCGGTCAAGGCCGTCAACCAGCGCTGCAAGGCGCCGCGCGATTGCCAGGAGCTGGCGTTGCTGACCTGTGAATTCCACACCCACTGCCACCGCGCCCTGGAACTCAAGCCCGGCACCCTGCTCAAGCTGTTCAAGGCATTCGATATCTATCGCCGGCCGGAGCGGTTCGAGCAATTTCTCGGCGCCTGCGAAGCCGATGCCCG
>DXBL01000295.1 GCA_019116555.1 Candidatus Pseudomonas excrementavium | reverse complement strand
CTGACCAGCTGGAAGCCGGCGGTACCGCCGCTGATCGGTCAGGTCAGCCCCGATGGTGCGGCCGCCGCGGCCGGGCTGC
The DNA here is from genome assembly GCA_019116555.1 of Candidatus Pseudomonas excrementavium. Classification (GTDB taxonomy): domain Bacteria; phylum Pseudomonadota; class Gammaproteobacteria; order Pseudomonadales; family Pseudomonadaceae; genus Halopseudomonas; species Halopseudomonas excrementavium. Next base: position 9,062 of record DXBL01000295.1, on the reverse strand, counting down.
AGGCGGGCGATCTGATCGTGGCGATCAATGGCGAGCGGGTCAGTGACTGGCTGGTGGATGTGGTGCCGGCCATTCAGGCCAGCGCCGGCCAGTCGCTGGAATTGACCATCGAGCGTGAAGGAAGCAGCCGGAGCCTGCAGCTGACGCCCGCCGCCCGTGAACAGGATGGCAAGCTGATCGGCTTCGTCGGTGCCGGTATCGAAGCCTTCGAATGGCCCGAACACATGATGCGCAGCATCAGTCACAACCCGTTGACGGCGATCCCGGTGGCGGTAGTGAAGACCTGGGACATGACCGTACTGACCCTCGACTCGCTGAAAAAGATGGTCACCGGGCTGGTCTCGGCAAAAAACTTGAGCGGCCCGATAACCATTGCTAAAGTGGCGGGCGCCTCGGCCAAGTCTGGAGTCGAAAGCTTTCTCGGTTTCATTGCTTATCTGAGTATCAGTCTGGGCGTGTTGAACCTGCTGCCCATTCCGGTGCTCGATGGTGGCCACCTGGTGTATTACGTGGCCGAGTGGATCAGAGGCAAGCCCCTGTCAGAGCGCGTGCAGGGTTGGGGATTGCAGATCGGATTGACCATGATTGTCGGCGTGATGTTATTCGCCATCTATAACGATATAAGCCGGTTGGGCAGCTGAGCGGCCTAGAGAGACGGAAGCGGGACGGTCCCGGTGACCCCCGCTTCAATACCCGAGCTGTCGCATGCGGCAGATAAGAATTAACCAGTCAGCCAGAACGGATTTCATGAAACGTTACCTATTGCCTGCGCTATTGCTGATACTCCTGGCGCCGGGAGTTTATGCCGATGCCTTCCAGATCTCCGACATTCGCGTCAATGGATTGCAACGTGTTTCCGCTGGCAGTGTGTTCAGTGCCTTGCCGCTCAATATCGGCGACGATGTGGATGACCAGTCGCTGGTCGACGCCACCCGCTCGCTGTTTCGCACCGGCTTCTTCCAGGACATCCAGCTGGGTCGTGAAGGCGATGTTCTGATCATCAACGTGGTCGAGCGGCCGTCCATTGCCTCCATCGAACTGGAAGGCAACAAGGCGATCAAGACCGAGGACCTGCTCGACGGCCTGCGCATGGCCGGACTGGCGGAAGGGGAGATCTTCCAGCAGGCGACCCTGGAAGGCGTGCGTAACGAACTGCTGCGCCAGTATGTTGCCCAGGGCCGCTACTCCGCGGATATCGATGCCCAGGTGATTGCCGAGCCGCGCAACCGGGTGGCCTTGAAGATCGTCGTGGACGAAGGCTCGGTTGCTTCCATCAAGCACGTCAATGTGGTCGGCAATTCGGTGTTTTCCGACGAAGAGCTGATTCCGCTGTTCGAGCTCAAGACCACCGGCTGGCTGTCCTTCATCCGCAACGATGACAAGTATTCCCGCGAAAAGCTGTCCGGTGATCTGGAGCGCCTGCGCTCCTGGTACCTGGACCGCGGCTACATCAACATGGACATCGCCTCCACCCAGGTGTCCATCACCCCGGACAAGAAACACGTCTACATCACCGTCAACGTCAACGAAGGCGAGTTGTATACCGTCAACGACGTGAAGCTGTCGGGCGATCTGGTGGTGCCCGAGGCGGACGTTCGCCGCCTGTTGCTGGTCGAGCCGGGCCAGGTATTCTCGCGCCAGGTAATGACCGCCAGTTCGGATCTGATCGGGCGTCGTCTGGGTAACGAGGGTTACACCTTCGCCAACGTCAACGGTATTCCCCAGGTCAACGAGGAAGATCGCACCGTGGATGTGACCTTCGTCGTCGATCCCGGCCAGCGCGCCTACGTCAACCGCATCAATTTCCGTGGCAACACCAAGACCGATGACGAAGTGCTGCGCCGCGAAATGCGCCAGATGGAAGGCGGCTGGGCGTCGACCTATCTGATCGATCAGTCCAAGGTGCGTCTGGAGCGCCTGGGCTTCTTCAAGGAAGTGGACGTTGAGACCGTGCCGGTGCCCGGCGCCGACGACCTGATCGATGTCAACTACACGGTGGAAGAGCAGCCCTCCGGCTCGGTGACCGCCAGCCTCGGCTTCGCCCAGGGCACCGGTCTGATTCTCGGTGGCGCCATCAGCCAGAACAACTTCTTCGGTACCGGTAACCGCGTCAGCTTCAGCGCCAACCGCTCGGCCTACCAGACCGCTTTGTCGTTCGGCTTCCTCAATCCCTACTTCACCGCCGACGGTGTCAGCCTGGGTTACAACGCCTTCTACCGCACCACCGATTACGAGGAGCTGGACGTGGACATCGCCCGCTACTCGGTCGACTCCTACGGTGCGGGCTTCAATATCGGCTACCCGATCAGCGACACCTCACGCCTGTCCTTCGGCATGTCGATGCAGCAGGACGATATCAAGGAAGGCCTGTACCCGGCGCGGGAGATCGAGGAGTTTCTCGATTCCGAGGGCGACAGCTTCATGAACTTCAAGGCCAACATCGGCTGGTCGCAATCCACGCTGAACCGCGGCGTATTCCCGGATCGCGGTTATTCCCAGAGTCTGAGTCTGGAAACCACCATCCCGGGTAGTGATCTGTACTTCTACAAGATCGGTTACCGTGGTCAGCGGTTCTTCCCGATCACCCAGGACTGGACCCTGCGTCTGCATACCGATACCGGGTTTGCCCGGCGCTTCGGTTCGACCAAGCAGGTGCCCTTCTATGAGCATTACTTCGCCGGGGGTATCGGTTCGGTGCGCGGCTTTGAAGACAGCACCCTGGGGCCGAAGAGTACTCCCCATGAAGACGACTGGGATCCGGATGAGCTGCCCTTCGGTGGTAACGTCAAGATCACTGGTGGCGCCGAGCTGATTTTTCCGGCTCCCTTCGTCCAGGATCAACGGTCGCTGCGCACCGTGCTGTTCCTCGATGCCGGTAACGTCTTCAACACCTATTGCAGCAGTTGCCCTGATGTGACTGCCAGTGAAATCCGTTACAGTGTCGGCGTCGGCCTTTCATGGTTGACGGCCCTGGGTCCGCTGGGCTTCAGCCTCGGCATGCCGCTGAACGACGAGTCTGACGATGATCGGCAGGTCTTCCAGTTCACCCTGGGTCAGACGTTCTAAGCCGGGTACCCATTTTTCATCAGGAGTGTCACAGAGTGCGCAAGTTTATTTCCGTAGCAATATTGTCCGTGTTCGCGCTGGCCAGTTTCCCGGCGGCGGCGCAGATGAAGATCGCCGTGTTGGATTACCAGATGGCTCTGCTCGAATCGGATGCCGCCAAGCGGTACTCCGTGGATGCGGAAAAGAAATTCGGCAGCCAGCTGCAACGTCTGAAGAACCTCGAATCCGAAGCCAAGCGACTGCAGGATCGTATGCAGCGTGACGGCGAGAAGTTGGGGCAGACCGAAGTGGAGAAAATCGAGCTGGAGTTTCGCCAGAAGGCCCGCGAGTTCCAGGTCCAGTCCAAGGAACTGAACGATGCCAAGGCCCAGTCCGACCGCGAGATGCTGGAACAACTCAAGCCGAAGCTGGACAAGGCCGTCGAAGCCGTATTGCAGGCCGGTGCCTATGATCTGGTCATTGATCGCAGTGCGGTAGTGGACGTGAAACCGGAGTTCGACATCACCCGTCAGGTCATCGAGCGCCTGAACAGCGCGCGTTGATCGGGATGGCGGATTCAATCAGTTTTACCCTGGCGCAGCTGGCAGACGGGCTGGGTGCGCGACTGGTCGGTGATGGCAGCAAGGTAGTCAGTGGTCTGTCTACCTTGCAGGATGCCAACGCGGACCAGCTGAGCTTCCTCGCCAACCGTCAGTACCGCAAGTTGCTGGCCACCACCCAGGCTGGTGCATTGCTGTTGACCGAGGCGGATGCCGCTGACTTTGCCGGTAACGCCTTGATTGTCGACGATCCCTACCTGGCCTATGCCCGGCTATCGCATCGCTTCGATCCCAAGCCGCGCCCGCAGCCGGGCATTCACCCGACGGCGGTGATCGCGGAGTCGGCCCAGGTCGATGCCACGGCGTCCATCGGCGCCGGCGCGGTGATCGAGGCGGATGCAGTCATCGGCGCCAATGTCACCCTGGGCGCGCAATGCTTTGTCGGCGCCCGTAGCCGGATCGGCGCGGGCAGCTGGCTGGCGCCGCGGGTGACCCTGTACCACGATGTGCGCATGGGTGAGCGGGTGGTCATTCAATCCGGCGCGGTGGTCGGGGGTGAAGGCTTCGGCTTTGCCAGCGACCGCGGCAGCTGGCAGAAGATTGCCCAGATCGGCGGTGTGCTGATCGGTGATGACGTGGAGATCGGTGCCAATACCACCATCGACCGCGGCGCCATCAGCGATACTGTCATCGGCAATGGCGTCAAGCTCGACAACCAGATCCAGATCGCTCACAACGTCCAGATCGGCGAACACACGGCCATGGCAGCCTGCGTCGGTATTTCCGGCAGCACCCGCATTGGCCGTCACTGCACCATCGCCGGCGGTGTCGGCATGGTCGGCCATATCGAGATCTGCGACAACGTCTTTGTCAGCGGCATGACCATGGTCACGCGCTCCATTACCGAACCGGGAGCCTATTCCTCCGGTACCGCAATGCAGCCGGCCGCTGAATGGAAGAAAAGTGCCGCACGTATCCGCCAGCTCGATGGGCTGGCCAAGCGTGTACAACAACTGGAGAAGCAGTTGCCCGCGGTGACTCAGGCGACGCAGGACTCATCTGAGTCCTGAGCTGTGCGCATTGCGCAACCAACCTTTTCACTGCAAGGCCTCAGGACATAATGGATATCAACGAAATCAAAGAATACCTGCCCCACCGCTACCCCTTCCTGCTGGTGGACCGGGTGGTCGAGCTGGACCTCGAGGGCAAGCGTATTCGCGCCTACAAGAATGTCTCGGTCAACGAACCTTTCTTCAATGGTCACTTTCCGGGTCATCCGATCATGCCGGGCGTGCTGATCATCGAGGCCATGGCCCAGGCAGCCGGTCTGTTGGGGTTCAAGATGATGAACACCAAGGCCGAGGACGGCACTCTGTATTACTTCGTCGGCTCCGATAAGCTGCGTTTCCGCCAGCCGGTAGTGCCGGGTGATCAGCTGCAGCTGGAAGCAGCCTATCTGAGCAACAAGCGCGGCATCTGGAAGTTTGCCTGCCGCGCCCTGGTGGACGGCAAGGAAGCCTGTTCCGGTGAAATTATCTGTGCGGAACACAAGGTATGAGTCGAATTCACCCTCAGGCGATCGTCGACCCGGCTGCACGGCTGGCTGATGACGTCGAGGTCGGCCCCTGGTCCCTGATCGGGCCGGATGTCGAAATCGGTGCCGGTACGGTCATCGGTCCCCATGTGGTGGTCAGAGGCCCGACAACGATTGGCCAGGGCAACCGGATTTTCCAGTTCGCCTCGGTTGGCGAGGACTGCCAGGACAAGAAGTATCGCGGTGAGGCGACCCGCCTGGTCATCGGCGACAACAACGTCATCCGCGAGGGCTGCACCCTGCACCGGGGTACCGTGCAGGACAAGGGCGTGACCACCATCGGCAGCAACAATCTGCTCATGGCCTATGTGCACATCGCCCATGACTGCGTGGTCGGTGACAACATCATCATGGCCAACAACGCGACCATCGCCGGCCATGTGCACGTGGGGGATGGCGTCATCCTCGGCGGCTATACTACCGTTCATCAGTTCTGCCATATCGGTGCCTGGTCCATGAGTGCGGCCAACAGTGCGGTGTTCAAGGACATCCCGGCCTTCGTCATGGTCGGCGGCAACCCGGCGAGTGCCCACGGCATGAACTTCGAGGGCATGCGCCGGCGTGGCTACAGTCAGGAGCTGATCGCTGCGCTGCGTCGGGCATACAAGGTGGTCTACCGTCAGGGCAAGACCCTGCAGGAAGCGCTGCAGCTGCTCGATGACGAGGCCAGCGAGTATCCCGAAGTGGCGCTGTATCGTGATTCGATTCTGGCTTCGACCCGCGGCATCACGCGCTGAACCATGCCTACCTCTGCTGTGCCATCCCCACGTCCCCTGTGTATCGCCCTGGTTGCCGGTGAAGCGTCCGGCGATACCCTGGGCGCGGGGCTGATCCGGGCGCTGAAGGAAACCCATCCCGACGCCGAATTCATCGGGATCGGCGGGCCGCGCATGCAGGCCGAAGGTCTGGTCACCCAGGTGCCGATGGAGCGCCTGGCGGTGATGGGACTGGTCGAGGTGTTGGGGCGACTGCGCGAGCTGCTGCGGATTCGCCGTGAGCTGGTGGACTTTCTCCAGCAACGCCGGCCCGATGTCTTCATCGGCATCGACGCACCGGATTTCACGCTCGGTGTGGAGCGGCGGCTGCGTGAGGTCGGTATTCCGACCGTGCATTATGTCAGCCCTTCGGTCTGGGCCTGGCGGCAGAAGCGCGTGCTGGGTATCCGACAGTCCACCGACCTGATGCTCACGCTGTTTCCCTTCGAGGAAGAGGTCTATCGCCAGCATGGCGTGGCAGTGCGCTGCGTCGGGCATACCCTGGCCGACCGCATTCCGCTGCAGCCGGACCGCAGCGGCGCGCGACAGACGCTGGGTCTGAGCGAGAACGCAACCGTGTTGGCACTGCTGCCCGGCAGCCGCAACGGCGAGCTGCGCAAGCTCGGCCTGCTGTTCCTGCAGACCGCGCACTGGTGTCTGCAGCGCAACCCCGATCTGCAGTTCGTCCTGCCTTGCGCCAACCCCGAGCGCCGCCAGCAGATGGAAGCGATTCTGGCCGACAGCGGCCTGCAACTGCCGCTGACCTTGCTCGATGGTCAGGCCCACGAGGCCCTGGCCGCCTGCGATGCGGTGCTGATTGCTTCGGGCACGGCGACCCTGGAGGCGATGCTGTTCAAGCGGCCCATGGTGGTCGCCTACCGTATGGCGCCGCTGACCTTCAGGATTCTCAAGCGTCTGGTCAAGGTCGGTCATGTTGCGCTGCCGAACCTGCTGGCCGGACGCGAAGTCGCTCCCGAGTTTCTGCAGGACGACGCCACGCCCGAGGCCATGGGCCAGGCGTTGCTGACGCGCCTGGGGTCCACGCCGGAGCGGGAGCAGACCGAGGCGGTATTCCTGGAACTGCATCAGATGCTGCGCCGCGACGCTGATCGCACTGCAGCGGCGGCGATCCTTGAGTTGCTGCAACGCAAGGGCCGGCCGGCATGACCCAGATGCTGATGGACTGGACCCTGCCCGAGGGCGATGAGCTGATCGCCGGCGTCGATGAAGTGGGCCGCGGTCCGCTCTGTGGCGCGGTGGTGACCGCGGCGGTGATTCTCGATCCGTTGCGGCCTATCGAGGGGTTGAACGATTCGAAGAAACTGAACGAGGCGCGCCGCGAAGAGCTGTTCCCATTGATCCAGGAGCGGGCGCTGGCCTGGTTCATTGCCCGTGCCGAGGTCGAGGAGATCGATCAACTGAACATACTGCACGCCACCATGCTGGCCATGCAGCGTGCGGTGCTGGGATTGTCCGTACGTCCGGACCGGGTCCTGGTGGATGGCAATCGTTGCCCGGTACTGCCCATGCCGAGCGAGCCGGTGATCCAGGGCGACGGCCGGGTGCCCGCCATCGCTGCCGCATCGATTCTGGCCAAGGTCGCCCGTGATCGGGAAATGCAGGAACTTGAGCTGCTCTATCCCGGCTACGGTATCGGCAAGCACAAGGGCTATCCGACGCCCGAACATCTGTCGTCGCTCAAATTGCTCGGTGCGACGCCGATCCATCGCCGCTCCTTCGCGCCGGTGCGTGAAGCGCTGGCAGTGGGGCCGGTTACCGCAGTGATGGAAGAGATAACGGCTACCGGCTCGGGAGTGCTGGTAACACCCTGACTGGCCCCAGGCTCCCCCCACCGTTACAATCACCCGGCTAATTCACCAGCCCCCGAATCAGGACAGACATGAGCGTTTCCTTCATCCATTTGCGTGTCCACAGCGAATATTCTCTGGTTGATGGCCTGGTCAGGATCAAGCCATTGATCAAGGCAGTGGGCGGGGCAGGGATGCCGGCGGTCGCGGTGACCGACCAGAACAACATGTGCAGCCTGGTCAAGTTCTACAAGACCGCCATGGGGGCCGGTATCAAGCCGATCTCGGGGGTGGATATCTGGCTGACCGGCGAGGAGGACGACACTCACCTCAGCCGCATGACCCTGCTGGCCATGGACCGCCAGGGCTACCGCAATCTCACTGAGCTGATCTCCCGCGGCTTTACCCACGGCCAGCGCAACGGCTTGGTGACCATCCGCCGCGAATGGGTAGCCGAAGCCAGCGAAGGGGTGATTGCCCTGTCGGGCGCCAAGGAAGGGGAGATCGGTCAGACCCTGCTGTCCAGCGATCCGGCCCATGCCGACAGCCTGCTGCGGTACTGGATGGAGATCTTCCCCGGCCGGTTCTATCTGGAGCTGCAGCGTACCAAACGGCCCAATGACGAAGAACACCTGCACGCCGCGGTCGCCCTGGCGGCGCGGCATGATTGCCCGGTGGTGGCCACCAACGATGTGCGCTTCATCTACCGGGAAGATTACGAAGCCCATGAAACCCGTGTCTGCATTGGCGAAGGCCGGGCCCTGGATGACCCGCGCCGGGTGCGCCAGTACAGCGAAGAGCAGTATCTGAAATCCCCCGAGGAAATGGCCGAACTGTTCTCGGACATTCCCGAAGCGCTGGCCAACAGTGTGGAAATCGCCAAGCGCTGCAATATCGATGTGCAGCTGGGCAAGTATTTCCTGCCGGACTTCCCGGTGCCCGCCGGCATGACCATGGATGACTATTTCCGCCAGGTCTCGCTGGAAGGGCTGGAAGAGCGCTTCAAGAAAGTGCTGCCGCCCGATTCGGAGAACTACGAGGAGCGCCGCCAGGTCTATCTCGATCGCTTGAAGTTCGAACTGGACATCATTATCGAGATGGGCTTTCCCGGTTACTTCCTGGTGGTCATGGACTTCATCAAGTGGGCCAAGAACAACGGCGTGCCGGTCGGGCCCGGCCGGGGTTCCGGAGCGGGTTCACTGGTCGCCTATGCATTGCTGATCACCGACCTGGACCCGCTGGAATACGACCTGCTGTTCGAGCGCTTCCTCAACCCGGAGCGGGTTTCCATGCCCGACTT
>DXBL01000294.1 GCA_019116555.1 Candidatus Pseudomonas excrementavium | reverse complement strand
GTACGTGTCCCTGAAGGAAACCATCCGTGGCTTCCAGGGCATCCTGAACGGTGACTACGATCACCTGCCGGAGCAGGCTTTCTACATGGTCGGCACCATCGACGAAGCAGTAGAGAAAGCGAAGAACATGTAATGGGCCGCGCCCGCTCCGGCGGGCGCAGAACCGAGGCAACTTGAATGGCTATGACAGTGCACTGCGATATCGTAAGCGCGGAAGAAGAGCTGTTTTCCGGCCTGGTCGAAATGGTCGTGGCACACGGCAACATGGGTGACGTCGGCGTTCTGCCGGGTCACACGCCGCTGCTGACCGACCTCAAGCCGGGCCCGGTTCGGGTGATCAAGCAGGACAAGACCGAAGAGGTGTTCTACATCTCCGGTGGCTTCCTGGAAGTTCAGCCGAGCATGGTCAAGGTGCTCGCCGATACGGCCATCCGCGCCGGCGACATTGACGAAGCAGCTGCAGAGGATGCGAAGAAGGCCGCAGAGAAGGCTCTCAACGAGAAAGGCGCCGAGTTCGACTACGGTTCGGCCTCCGCCCGTCTCGCCGAAGCCGCAGCCCAATTGCGTACCGTGCAGGAACTGCGCAAGAAATACGGTGGACCAGCGATCAATCGCTGATTCATTCGGCAGAAAAAGCAGCTTCGGCTGCTTTTTTTGTGCGTGCCAAACAGGCTCGCCACAGCGCAACCGTGCTGACTGAACCGCAGCCGCTTTCACCGGTCAGATGACGCTGACCATGGATGAACGGCAGCAGACGGCGAACCAGAGCTATCCGGGTTGCAGATCGACTTGCGACGGTCTGCCGCCAGCTTCTATCATCCCAGCATCTTCAACTCGACCAGGATCAGATCGATGAATCTGCACGTAGTCATTCTTGCCGCCGGCCAGGGCACCCGCATGCGTTCTTCTCTTCCCAAGGTGTTGCACCCGGTGGCAGGCAAGCCGATGCTCGAGCATGTGATCGATAGCGCACGCGCGCTGCTGCCCGAAGGTATCCATGTGGTCATTGGTCATGGTGCCCAGCAGGTGCGTGACACGCTGGACGGTGCGGACCTCAACTGGGTACTGCAGACCGAACAGCTGGGCACGGGGCACGCAGTGGCCCAGGCGCTGCCGCATATCAAGGACGCCGATCAGGTACTGGTGCTCTATGGTGATGTCCCGCTCATCCGGGTCGACACCCTGCGCGCGCTGGTCGATCAGGCCGGCAGCCAGGCGCTGGGGCTGCTGACCGTGCTGATGCAGGATCCGACCGGCTATGGCCGTATCATCCGCGACCAGCAGGACCAGGTGCAGGCCATCGTCGAGCAGAAAGATGCTTCAGCAGAGCAGTTGCTGATCAACGAAGGCAACACCGGCATCATGGTGCTGCCGGGCAGCAAGGCTGCCGATTGGCTGTCCAGCCTGTCCAACAACAACGCCCAGGGCGAATATTACCTGACCGATGTGGTGGCCCTGGCCGTGGCGGGCGCGATCCCGGTGGAGGTGGCTCAGGCACGGGACGAGCTGGAAGTAATGGGTGCCAACAACCGCCTGCAGTTGTCGGTGCTCGAGCGCGGCTGGCAACAGCGTGAAGCCGAGCGGCTGATGACCCAGGGCGCCTCGTTGGCAGACCCGGCGCGGCTGGATGTGCGCGGAGATGTGACCATCGGCCGGGACATCAGCATCGACGTCAACGTAGTGCTGGAAGGGCGGGTGGTGATCGAGGATAACGTCATCATCGGGCCGCACTGCGTGATCCGCGACTCGGTGATCAAGAGCGGCACGGTGATCAAGGCCTTCAGTCATCTGGAGGGTGCCGAAGTCTGTGAGGACTGCGATATCGGCCCCTATGCCCGGCTTCGTCCAGGTACCGTGCTGCACCGCGGCGCCAAGGTCGGCAACTTCGTCGAGACCAAGAAGACCGTGGTGGGAGAGGGCTCGAAGATCAATCACCTGTCCTATGTGGGCGATGCCGAGGTGGGCAAGGGCGCGAATATCGGTGCCGGCACCATTACCTGCAACTACGACGGTGCCAACAAGTTTGTCACCCGTATCGGTGACGGCGCTTTTATCGGTTCCAACACCGCGCTGGTGGCGCCGGTTTCGGTGGGCAGCCAGGCGACTACTGCGGCCGGCTCGACGATTACCCAGGACATTCCGGACGGCCAGCTGGGTGTAGCGCGGGGGCGTCAGCGTAATATTGCAGGCTGGAAGCGCCCGGTGAAACAGTTGAAGCCCTGAGCAAAGGCGGGTAACAGGCAAATTCCGAGCCTGTGTCCTATATTGGTTTGACGCCGATGGACACAGGAGATAACGGAATGTTTGCGCAATTTTCTGAAACGTTGGGCGCGTTGCAGTTGCCTCTGCGCGTGGTGATGAAAGGGGGAGCGACGCTGGATCTCGGTCCCGATCCGCGGGTCACCTTGCTGATCAACGACCTGGGGTTGTTGCAGGAAATGCAGAACCCCACCCTGGACAAGCTGGGCGAGGCCTATATCGACCAGCGACTGGATATTCAGGGCAATATCATGGACGTCATCGCCGTGGCGGACCGGCTGAGCAAGGGGTTGCTGGGCGATAACGCCGAGCCGGCAATCGAGCGCACCGAGCATGACAAGCAGATGGACGCCGAAGCCATCTCCTATCATTACGACCTGTCCAACGATTTCTATGCCCTGTGGCTGGACCCGCAGATGGTCTACTCCTGCGGTTACTTCCGTAATCCCGAAGACAGCCTGGCCACCGCCCAGACCCAGAAACTCGACCACCTGTGCCGCAAGTTGCGGCTCAAGCCTGGGGAGCGCTTGCTCGATGTGGGCTGCGGCTGGGGCGGCCTGGCTCGCCATGCGGCGCGTTTCTACGACGTACAGGTGCACGGCATCACCCTGAGCAAGGCCCAACTGGAACTGGCGCAGGCGCGCAACGAGGCGGCCGGTCTGGCGGATCGGGTGACCCTGGAGCTGCGTGACTACCGGGATCTGGCTGGCCAGGAGAATTTCGACAAGATCGTCAGTGTCGGCATGTTCGAGCATGTCGGTCATGCCAATCTCAACGCGTATTTCAGGATTCTCTTCGAACAGGTCAAGCCGGGTGGGCTGGTGATGAACCACGGGATCACCGCCAAGTACATCGATGGTCGTCAGGTCGGCCGCGGGGCGGGCAAGTTCATTGGCCGTTACGTCTTCCCCCATGGCGAGCTGCCCCATCTGTCGATGGCGATCGCCAGTATGAGCGAGCAGGGCCTCGAAGTGCTGGATGTAGAGAGTCTGCGCCTGCATTATGCACGCACCCTGGAGCACTGGAGCAACAACCTGGAACAACGCCTGGAACAGGCCAGCCAGCTGGTATCCGACAAGGCGCTGCGTATCTGGCGCATCTACCTGGCGGGATGCGCCTATGGCTTCAAGCGTAACTGGATGAATATTCATCAGATTCTGGCGGTCAGGCCGCTGGAGGATGGTACTCATCATGTTCCCTGGACCCGCGAGGACCTGTATCGGTGAAAAATGCACCGGAAGGTGGCTCCTTGATAGCATAACGACATCTTGTCCTGATAGATTGCCAGATCCCGGACCGCTGCGGAGATTGGAGTGTTACTGAAACTGCTAGATGCTGATGAGGTGGTACTCGGCGAGCCATTACCCTGGGATCTGCTGGATGCCGACGGCAAGGTGCTGTTCCGCCAGGCCCAGCGTATCGACAGCGGCCCGTTGTTGAATAAACTGCTGCAAAAAGGGATATACCGGCGCGCCGAGGCGACGGGCGAGGCTGCTGCCCAGCGCCCCGCCAGCCTGGCGCAGCTGCCGTTGGCGCCCGGCGATATGCTGCAGTTGCAGGTGATCAGTCCTACCCACGCCGAACGTTATCAGGTGCGGCTGATCGGCTTTCATGCGCCGGTCAGCCTGCTGGTGACCATGCCCATGGTCAACGGGCGGGTGGTCTTCATCAAGGAAGGGCAGCGCTTTCTGGCACGGGGTTTCATCGGCAAGGATGTGGTCGCCTACAACACCCGCATCCTCAAATCCAGCCTGGCCCCCTTTGCCTACCTGCACCTCGCCTGGCCTGAGGAAGTGCAGACCATGCGGATCCGCAGTTCCGCACGGGTGCCGGTGGATCTGGTCTGCGCTGTCACCGGTGAACAGGGTCAGCACGCGGCACGCATCGCCGATCTGAGTCCGGGGGGCGCGCGGTTGGTGTCGGCCGCCCAGTTCGCTGCCCCCGGTGATGAGTTACGGCTGGCGTTTCGGATCAATCCAGGTGGCATCGAGGTGTACCTCAATATCACTGCTCTCGTCCGCACGGTGAATCGCGATGCTGATCAGGTCATCACCGGTGTGGAGTTCATTCAGCTCAGCGAGGCGGACCGGCTATACCTGAGCAATATGGTCTACCAGAACATGCTCAAGGAAAATCCCTGATGCTCAGGCGCGGCTGGCTGCTGATCCTGACGCTGTCGGTCATTCTGCCGGCGCAGGCGCAGACCATTCAGGCGACGCTCGCTGGACAGCCGTATCAGCTGGAGCTGGTGGCGGACCCGGACAGCCGCCGCCAGGGTCTGATGGGCCGCGCCAGTCTCGCTGCTGGCGAGGGCATGCTGTTCGATTTCCCTGTGAGTACCCGGCCGGCGATCTGGATGCGCAACATGCAGATATCGCTGGATCTGTTGTTTGTCGACGAGAATGCGCAGTTGGTGCAGGTATTTACCGAGGTACCGCCCTGTACTGCGTCGCCCTGCGCGATCTATCAGGCGGATCAGGCGCTGCGCTTCGTGATCGAGGTGGCGCCCGGGACTGTTGAGACATTGGGCCTGGAAGTGGGTGACCAGCTGGACCTGGCAGATCATCAGTTATCCGCGCCGCCGCCCTATTGATCATACCGAGCGGATTCAGGGGCTATGCCACTGCCCGTCACTGAACTGCTCGCAGTAGGCTTTCAGAACCGGCTCATCATCGGGTTCGCTGTAATAATGAATGGACTGCCGGTAAGCCACTCCTTCGCTCCGTGCGCCCGTACAGACGCCATAGGCGCCCGCGGGGCAGGACTCCATGAATTGGATATCGAAGCTGCGCTCGGCGATCTGCGGCTGGCAGAAGCTGTCCTTGAACAGCTGCGGCGGAATAGTGATGTTCTGCTGGCACAGGCGGATCGGCATCTGCCTGTCATTGGATTCGATCAGGCAGGCGGCGGAATGCGCCGTGGTGGTAATCAGCAGGAGCGTGAGAAAAAGCAGACAGCGGTGCATGGAGCCAATCCCTGGTTGAAACGGCTACCTTAATGCCTTGGCACGACAGCTCGCAAGCGCAGGGCGAGGTGTTCCACGTGGAACTAAAAGGAATATAAAGGTCAGGTTTTGATAACCGTCATTGCAGGTAATGCACATTATCCCGGCGCGGCGGGTCGTCCGGTCCAGGTCCTTCGCCGGGAAAGGGATGCGGGGCGAGTTCGATCTTCAATAGGCTGCTGCCATGCATTTCGATAAAACCGGGGTAGCGACGTTCGCCGGTCACGGTGAATTCGAACCCGTACCGACGAATCAGCCCGGGCCGACCGTGCCGCCCACGTCCGAGGCGCAAGCGGGTAAGCGCGATGCTTTCATCCAGCAATTGCACATTGGTCCGGGCGCAGTGCTGGCGTACCAGGCGCAGGGCCTGATCACGCAACCCCAGGCCACGCCAGATCCAAACGCCCATGCCGGCAGCCAGCATCATCAGCGCTACATGCCCGAGATCGATCATGCCACGGACTCCACGGCCAGGACGCGGATGCGATCCGCCTGTGGATAATGCCAGCGGACATTGATATCCCAGAAGCGCACTCCATATTCGCGGTCCGCATCAGGTCGTTGATAGGCGGGTTTGGGGTCCTGCGCCAAGCATTGTTCGATCAGCTCCTGAACCGGCTGTTGCAGGCGCTGCGCCTGTTCCCGAGCCTGTTGCAAGGCCGTTACCGACCATTCCACAGGCAATTGAGGTGGCGCGGATTCAGCCAGGGAATTGCGAGCGTCGCCGAGGGCATCGGCATAGGGCACATAGGGTTTGATATCCAGGATGGGTGTACCGTCGAGCAGATCGAGCCCGGATAGCAGCAGCCGTCCCGGCTCGATGCCTTCCAGCCGGACCACCGACTGACCAATGGGATTGGGACGGTGGGTGGAACGGCTGGCGAACACGCCAATGCGTTTGTTGCCGCCCAAGCGGGGCGGCCGCACCCGCATATGCTGTTCGCCCGAGGCGGCGGCATGGAACACGAACAGCAGCCAGAGATGGCTGACTCCCTCCAGCCCGGCTACTGCCTCGGGCTTATCATAAGGCGCGAAGAGTTCGAGCACACCGCGCGCGGCGGGGGCTAACTGCGGCTGGCGGGGAATGGCGAACTTCTCGGCGAAACAGGAATGCATAACGCCAATCGGCTCGAAGCTATAGGACATCGTCAGTTCCGGATCAGGGGCGGTATGGCCTCAGGGTTGTCCAGCAAAACGAAGTGGCTGCCGTCAGGCACTTCGATGATCTGCAGGTTCTCGGCCTGCCGGGCGCTATCCAGCATGGCCTTGCTCTGCAAGACGCGATCCCGGTCCGGTACCAGCACCGCCCCGCGTTTGACGTGACGGTAGATATCCGGGCCGGTCGAGTGCATCCAATCGGCAATATCCCTGGCGTTGCTGACGAGCACTCGGCTGGACCGGGGGTTATACGGCATCGCCAGAATCAGGTTGCGCTTGCTGGCGTCCTGCAGCGGGCCCCATATCGGGCTGCGCAGCAGAGCGGCCGGCTTGCGTTGCCATAGTAGATGAACCAGCGGCAACAGCCAATGGACAATCCGTGAGGTCGGCTGATAGAGCTGCCCCTGGGGCAACACCGGCGCCTCCAGGATCACCTCGACTGGCTCGAACAGGTCTGGGCGCTGACGGGCCGCTTCCAGGGCAACGGCGCCCCCGCGGGAATGGCCATGCACGCGCACGGCCGAGGTGCTGACCAGGTGCTCCAGGGCCAGGTTGAGCACCTGTGCATCGCCGGCAACAGT
Organism: Candidatus Pseudomonas excrementavium; assembly: GCA_019116555.1. Lineage (GTDB taxonomy): Bacteria > Pseudomonadota > Gammaproteobacteria > Pseudomonadales > Pseudomonadaceae > Halopseudomonas > Halopseudomonas excrementavium. The sequence continues at coordinate 4,320 of DXBL01000294.1, read as the reverse complement.
GCCGGTGGCCAGCGCGGGCGTAGCTTTCCAGGGTGGCTGCTGAAACACAGGCGCCTGTAGTGGCAGGTGGTAGCCGCCACTGGTAAGCATGATCAGCTCGATGCCGGGGTCGTGGTAATGACGGCTGAAATACAGCGGGTTCTCCAGAAAGCCATGCATGACCACCACGGAACATACCGGGTTCTGGCTGCGGCGGCGGACGATGAAAGCCTCACCGACGCGATAGACTTCCGCCTCCAGGGATATGGTCTGCCGTTGCGGGACCGGCCGGTCGAGCAGCCAGCGGCGGATAACCCAAGCCGCCAGCAACACCAGTACCACCACCCCTGTGAAAAGCCCCATCCTGCCTCCGTTGCATGCTTAGCCGAGGGCCGTGAGCTTAACGGAATGCCTGTTCCAGAGCGCTCACCCGTGTGGGCGATAGCCCAAAGCCAGCGTTATCCGCCCGGGTAGCCGACCACCTTGTCGGCGCGCATCCGGTAGCTGGCATCGGCCAGTTCATTGCTGGTCTGGGCTACCTGCAGGGTGCCGGTGAGCAACAGCGGCTGATAGATATCCCCGATGGCGATGCCGGCGGGATAGTCGACCAGAATGATCTGATTCGGCGGGGGTGGCGGCACGTGAATGCAGGCACCGGGATACGGCACCAGGAAGAAGCTGATATAGCGGCCCTGCTCATCGGTTTCCAGCGGGACGGGATAGCCGCCCAGCTCGATATGCTGACCGTCCATCTCGCCGACCACACGGGTGGAATACATCACCTCAGGGAGGTTGCGATCAGAGGAACGCAGGCTGTTGGAAAAGTCACCGGGGGCCTCGGCGCCCCAGTCATGGCTGATCTCGGGCATGTCGAGCATGGCCTGGTAGTCTTCCTCGGGCAGCAGATCCAGCCAGTCCACGGTGCGTGGAGCCGCCGATCCCAGAACGGGGCAGAGTAGCACCAGAGTGAGCAGCAGACGCAGCATGGAGCCTCCCGACAAAAAACGGCGCGGATCAGTCGATCAGGGCCTGGACCTCGGCGATCCGTGATTGCAGCACGGCGGCATCGGTGCAGCGCAGGGTCGCATGACCCACCTTGCGCCCGGGCTTGAACGCCTTGCCGTAGTGATGCAGATGACAATCGGCAATGGCGGTGACCCTGGCCACGGCCGGTACCTCGCCGATGAAATTGAGCATGGCGCTTTCGCCGACCTTGTCGGTCGCACCCAACGGCAGGCCGGCGATGGCCCGCAGATGATTTTCGAACTGGCTGCACTCGGCGCCTTCGATGGTCCAGTGCCCGGAGTTGTGCACCCGGGGGGCAATCTCGTTGGCTTTCAGGCCACCATCGACCTCGAAAAACTCGAAGGCCAGCACACCGACGTAGTTCAGCTTGTCCAGCACGCGACCGGCATAGTTTTCGGCCTGGACCTGCAATGGATGCTGGGTACTGGCTACCGATAGGCGCAGAATGCCCTGGTCATGGGTGTTGTGCACCAGGGGGTAGCAGCGAGTATCGCCATCACGGCTGCGCACGGCGATCAGCGAGACCTCGCCGGTGAAGGGCACGAAGCCCTCCAGAATGCAGGGCACGCTGCCCAGTTCGGCGAAGGCGTCAGTGACATCTTCCGGTTGGCGCAGCAGTTTCTGGCCCTTGCCGTCGTAGCCCAGGGTGCGGGTTTTCAGTACCGCGGGCAGGCCGATGTTCTGCACGGCAGTGTCCAGATCGGCCTGGGACTGGATATCGGCGAATTCCGGAGTGGGAATGCCCAGCTCCTGGAACATGGACTTCTCGAACCAGCGATCCCGGGCAATGCGCAGCGACTCGGCATTGGGAAACACCGGCACGTACTGCTCCAGGAAAGCCACGGTTTCCGCCGGCACACTTTCGAACTCGAAGGTCACCACATCGGCATCTTCGGCCAGTTGGCGCAGCTGTTCGCGGTCGTCATAGGCGGCGCAGAGGTGTTCGCCCAGGGCGGCGGCGCAGGCGTCCGGCGCCGGATCGAGAAAGGCGAACTGCTGGCCCAGCGGCGTACCCGCCAGGGCCAGCATACGTCCGAGTTGACCACCACCGATGATGCCGATCTTCATGATTATTCCCTCAAGCCTGGCGTGGATCAGGGTTATCCAGCACGGTATCGGTCTGCCGGGTGCGGAAATCCTGCAATGCCTGATGATACTGCGGATGGCGGCCGCCCAGAATACTGGCTGACAACAGCGCTGCGTTGACCGCACCGGCCTTGCCGATGGCCAGCGTGGCGACGGGCACGCCGGCCGGCATCTGCACGATCGACAGCAAGGAGTCGACGCCCGACAGCATGGACGACTGCACCGGCACACCCAGCACCGGCAGGTGGGTCTTGGCCGCGCACATACCCGGCAGATGGGCTGCGCCACCGGCACCGGCAATGATCACCTCGATGCCGCGACCGGCGGCTTGTTCGGCATAGTCGAACAGCAGGTCGGGAGTGCGATGTGCCGATACCACCTTCACTTCAAAGGGGATGCCCAGCTGCTCCAGCATATCTGCCGTGTGGCTCATGGTAGACCAGTCGGACTTGGAGCCCATGATCACGCCAACCAGTGCGGTCATTGTCGTGCCTCTTGATGACGAAAAACAAAGCCACGCATAGGCGTGGCTCGGAAAGAATGCCGGCCAGATGGCCGTAATCCGACGATTATAACCCAAAGCGGGCGCCGGACCAGCCTGAGACCGATAGAGCGTCAACGGCTGGCTGAGAGGCAGCAGAAGCAGGCTCGAAGCGAAGTGCGGCCGGGTTGGCGAGCGCCTGCTCGCCGACAGCCTACCCGGCTGCCAAGTCCCAGGCGTAGCGCAGGTGCGCTTCCACCCGAGAATCCGTTCCTGTCCTGAAGGAGCTGACTACTTAGTAGCGTGGTCTTGGCGTGGCCATGGGCAGCGGACCATCACCGATCCGGCGGAATTCGCCTTTCTCGGTATCGTAGGCGCGGATCTGGCTGGTTTCGATATCGTATACCCAGCCATGAATGAACATCTCACCACGGGCCAGGCGTGACGCCACTGACGGGTGCGTGGCCAGGTGTCCGAGTTGGGCGACCACGTTTTCCTCGGTGAGCACACCCAGGGTATCACTGTGGTCGCAGCCGCAGTTTTCCTGGACCACGATCTTGGCCACTTCCGAGTGTTGCAGCCAGGTGCGGACGGTCGGCATGTGCTTCAGTTGGCTGGGGTTGAGTACGGCCTTCATCGCGCCGCAGTCGGAATGACCGCAGATGATGATGTGCTTGACGCCGAGGGCGACTACCGCATATTCGATGGCGGTGGAGACGCCACCGAGCATCTGGCCATAGGGCGGTACCACGTTGCCGACGTTGCGAGTGACGAACAGATCGCCGGGGGAGCTCTGGGTGATGAGTTCAGGCACCACGCGGGAGTCGGCACAGGTGATGAACATGGCCTTGGGGGTCTGCTCGAATGCCAGCTTGTGAAACAATTCCTGCTGCTCGGGATATACGACCTCATGGAAGTGCATATAGCCATTGACGATATCGAAGATGGCATCGTCAGCGGCTTTCAGTTTTTTGTAGGGCATGGCAGTGGTCTCTGGTTTGGGTTTTGGGGAGCCAGAGGCTCCCCTTTTCATATCAGGCCTCGATCTCGATCAATATCTCACCTGGGTTGACGCGATCACCCTTGGCGACATGCACGGCCTTGACTGTACCGTTGATGGCCGCCTGGATTTCGCTTTCCATCTTCATCGCTTCACTGATCAGCACCGCCTGGCCGGCCTTGACCTTATCGCCTTCGGCTACCAGCACATCGACCACGTTGCCGGGCATGCTGGTAGTGACGTGGCCGGGTTTGCTGGCGCGTTCGCGGCTCTTGCCGCCGGCGCCGCCGACGAACTGATTGAGTTCCTCGAGAACGACTTCTTCCGGCATGCCATCCACGCTCAGGTAGAAATGGCGGGTACCGTCCCCTTTGACGCCCACACCGGTGATATCGATACGGTAACTTTCACCGTGCACGTCAATCATGAACTCGGTGGCCACCCCTTCGGCGGCGGCGGGCTTGCTGTCGCCATCCGGAATCGGCAGCAGCACTTCCGGCACCAGGGTGCCAGCGGCCCGTTCTTCGAGGAACTTGCGCCCGATATCGGGGAACATGGCGAAGGTCAGCACGTCCTCTTCGCTTTTTGCCAGGCTGCCGATTTCGTTGCGCAGGCGGTCCATTTCCGGCTTCAGCAGATCCGCCGGGCGCACGTCGATCACGCTCATCGTCGACCATCCGCCGCAGCACGTCCGAGGCGACCGACCGGGGCACCTCCAGCAGGCGAGCGCACTCCGCGATGGTGAGCC
>DXBL01000293.1 GCA_019116555.1 Candidatus Pseudomonas excrementavium | reverse complement strand
GCCGGGCCTGTTTTTGCGCGATGCTGCGTTACTCGATGCTTATTTGGCCCACCAAACCTCGCATCTCGCGCCTTGCCTCGCGCAAAAACAGGCGCCGGCGCGCAGGCGAAGGAAACGGGAACAGACCCTAGGGCTCCAGTGTAGACGCTTGGACCATCGATTGGCGAGATGCGCGATCCTGATATAGGTTGGATAGGGAGGTTCGATGAATTCCACCAGATCAGAGGCTTGCATGCTGCGGATTGTGACAACCATCAGTGCGCTGTTGGCCGGTATTGCCCTGCTGCTGATGGGCTCCGGCTTGCTCAATACCCTGGTACCGCTGCGCGGTGCGACAGAGGGGTTTTCCGATCAGGTGCTGGGCTTGTTCGGCTCGGCCTATTTCGCCGGGTTCATGCTGGGCACCTGGCTGTGCCCGAAGCTGATCCGGCGCATGGGCCATATCCGCGCCTTCGCCTTTTTTGCCTCGGCAGCGGCAGCATGCATCATCCTGCATGTGATCCATGTCGATATGCTGTTCTGGCTGCTGCTGCGCCTGATCACCGGGACGGTGCTGGTGGGTGTGTATACCTCCATCGAAAGCTGGCTCAACACCGGCGCGCCCAAGGAGCGGCGTGGGCGGGTATTCGCCGTCTACATGGCGGTCAACCTCGGTGCGCTGGCGCTGTCCCAGCAATTGCTGCAGATGGAGAACCCGCTGGCCAACCTGATGTTCGGGATCTCGGCCTTCTTTGTCATTATCGCCATCATGCCGGTGGTGGCGACCCGGCTGCCGCAGCCGGAGATTGTCGAGACCACTACCCTGTCGCTCAAGGCATTATGGCGCGCCGCCCCGGTGGCCTGTGCCGGCGCGGTGCTGTCGGGACTGGCGATGGGCGGCTTCTGGGGTCTGGGTGCGCTCTATGCCGGGCGGGTCGGCATGGATACCGGCCAGATCGCCAGCTTCATGTCTCTGGTGATCGTTGCCGGAGCGCTGTCTCAATGGCCGATGGGGGTGCTTTCGGACCGTGTCGACCGGCGTCTGGCGCTGGTGATCGTGGCGGGGACCGCGGCGGTCGGCGGGCTGCTGATGGCGCTGCTGAGCGGGTCCCCCACCTGGCTGCTGGTCGGCGCTGCCATATTCGGTGCGGGCTCGTTTTCAGTCTATCCAACTGTGGTCGCGCACCTGATCGACCATTTGCGCAAGGAGGAGGTGCTGTCCGGCAACGCCGGGCTGCTGATGTTGCAGGGGGTGGGTTCGGCGATTGGCCCGGCACTGGCCGGTTGGCTGATGGGCGTCACCTCCACACTGATGTTGCCGCTGTACTTCGCGGTGATGTTTACCGCCAGTGCGCTGTTCAGTCTGTTGCGCTGGCGTGATACCAGCGACCGTATTGTCGAGGAGCCCGCCCACCACGTCAGCATGGTGACCACGTCGCCTGAAGCAATGGAAATGGTGGTGGATGAGCAGAAGCCGGACGAGATACCGGTAGAGGAAGGTGCTGCACCGCAGTCGGCCGACCAATCAGCCGACCCGGTGAACAGCGCAGCGGGCGATGGCGGCATCGCCCGCTGAGGCGCTTACTTGCGGTTGATCTGGTAGACCGCCGTGGTGCCGCTGACTTCGTTGCCGACGATCAGCAGAGGCTCGCCATTGGGCGAATCTTCGGCGGCGACGAACACCAGACCTTCGGGGCCCAGGTCGCCGACATCAGCCAGGCGGCCGGCGTTGGCCATATCCTCGGGTTCATCCACCCAGTTTTCACGGGTGTTCAGGTAGTCCTGAAACTGCGGTGCAGTGGGATCGGTGATGTCGAACACCATGATGCCGCCCATGCGTTCCAGGCCGATGAAGGCGAAGGTCTGCTCACCGATACGGCCAGCGGTAATGCCCTCCGGCTCGGGGCCCTTGGCGTCACTGCGGCTGTCGAAAGCGTTGCCTTCATCGTGGCCGGAGTTGAAGTAGTCGAGGCAGGGAATGCTGCGCTCCTGCCCCAGACCGCATTCGAACTCGCTCTGCCCAGCGAGGAACTTCTCGAAGAAATCCCCTGAATCCCAGACCTGGATTCCCTCTTCGTCCCAGATGGAGAAGGAGCGGGCACCATAGGAATACAATGTGTGGTACATCAGGTAACCATTGCTGGCATCGGCTCCAGGGGTCGGGTTGCCGGCGGCATCATGGTACCGCGGGCTGCCATCTGCGTTGGTGTGATAGCCCTGTACCCAACTGATGTTGAGTCGGCCCAGACCGCCGTTTTCGTTGCCGGCAGTGAGAGCCTCGTCCTCGCGGCAGGCACCTGCCTGTTTGCCGAGATCCAGCCCTGCACCGCAGTAGCCGAACACCTCGGGGTCGAGCACTGCGCCAACGGCCAGGTCGTACAGCTGGGGCGGCATATCGTCAGCGAAACGGCGCTCGAATCCGTTGTGATGGACCAGATGCTTGACGCGAAGTTCTTCGACGAAGCCCTGGCTGCGGTCGCCGGGCACGGTGTCATCCGTGCCCCAGTAGGCGTCGTTGTCCTCGCCCCAGGCACGGGCGTCGCCTTCGTTGGCCGAGAGGATGTAGGTCTTGCCATTCACGGTGTAGCTGCTGATGGCATCGGGGTGATACATGCCAACGACGCCGGGCCACAACTGGAAGTTGAGCAGCGGAGCCGACTCGCTGCCATCCTCGTCGCTGGCATCGATGGCATTGCCTTCTTCACCGTAATTCTTGTAACCCAGTGGCAGAATGTCGGTGACGGTCGCGGTGGCAATATCCAGCTTGGCGAAGGCGTTGTTTTCCTGCAGGGACACCCAGGCGGTGCTGCTGTCTGCGGAGACGGTGATGTACTCCGGCTCCACATCCCGGGCCACCGAGGCGATGTTGCCGGGGCCGTAGGGCTGGGTATTGTCGGCCGGACCATAGAGGCGCACACCCGCATCCAGCAACTGCTGCCGCTTGTCGTTGAAGCTGTCGAAGCCGGCGGTACGCAGGGTGCCGAAGCGGCTGGTCTCGGCCAATACTTCCACCACGCTGATCGACCCTTCGGGGTCGATGGAGTAGTCATCATTGGGCTCGCCTTCGTTGGCGACCAGTACATGCTTGCCATCGGGGGTGAAGGTGACCATGTCGGGCAGGGCGCCGACCGGCCTGCTGTCGAGCAGGGTGAAGGTGGTGGCGTCATACAACTCGACGCTGCCGAGGTCGGTCTTGATGGCGGGCTCGACGGCCACGGCCAGCAGGCCGTCATGCCAGGCGACGCTGTTGACGGTGGCACCCGGCACATCCGCAACCAGCGAGGTGATGAACACCGGGTTGGCCGGATCGCTGGCGTCCAGCACATCCACGGCGCCGGACAGGGCGTTGACCATGAAGATTCGCTGGTTGATCGGGTCGAATGCGGGAATTTCCGCAGCGCTCTGCTCATACTCGCCGGTGGCGTAGCTGCCCAGCTTGCTCAGTTCGATACTGATCTGCGGCGTGGCGCCGCCATTCCCCCGGTCGCTGTCACTGTCGCTATCCAGGCAACCGGTGAGGCTGACGGCCACGGCCGCCGCTATCGCAGTCAAGCTCCATCTGTTCATTATTCGATTCTCGTGAAATGAATTGGCCAGCCATTCATACGCCTGCCGCGTTGCATTTTAATGGCGTGGAGATGGCGGTTTCATGGCGCTACACTTGGGCAATGAACAAGCCAACCGCAGAAGAGCTGTTGCCGCCGGGCTTTGCAGAAGCTGTGCTGCGGTTACTCGAAGACCACCCCCAGGGCATTGGAGAATTTGCGCTGCTGCGGCATCTGGCCGGGGCCTTCCCTGATTCGGTGTTCGCCATACCGGGAGCCTTGCGAGAACCGCTGCAGCTTTTTCAACTGCACTTTCTCTTGTTCCACGGTCTGTATCGGCTATCCGATGCGCTGGCCGATTCTCGGCGCGAACTGTCGATCGAAGCGCTGTGCATCCGCCTGCAGGCGCGACAGGAGAAGGAGCCGGCATTGCAGATCAACGATCCGCTGCGCAGCTACTATCTCGACTGGAATCAGTGGCTGGAAACCAGCGCCGACGATGTGACGCGGCTGCTGGATGACTTCTGGCGCGGCCGTCACGAACCGGTAACCGACGCCCAGGTGCGCTGGGCCCGGGACATTCTGGGTGTGACGGCGGAAGCGGGAATGGCGACCATCAAGCGGTGCTATCGCCGCCTGATGATGCAGCACCATCCCGATCGGGGCGGCGATACCGCGCGGGGTGTCGAGATCAACGAGGCCTACCTAATTCTGAATCGCTATTACCGCTGAAAGGCAAGTCGCCAATCACTCTAATGCGATGGATTCAATTTGCTGTGGATTTGACTATAGTCAAGGCAGGATCGGCTGCGACAGGATGTCGCAGGCATCTACCGCAGCTGCCGGTAACTGTGGCGTTGCGGAACAATAATAATCAGGAGGTCAGACCATGATCCAAAACGTAGTGGGACTCTTCACCAACCCCGACCGTGCCTGGCGAACCATCAAGGGCGAAGAAACTGTCATCGGGCCGCTCTATCTGGTTCACGTGCTGGTGCTTGCTGCCATCCCTGCCATTTCGGCCTACATTGGTACCACCCAGGTCGGTTGGACCATCGGCACTCTCGAGCCGGTCCGGCTCACCCAGGCCAGCGCCCTGCAGATGACCTTTCTCACCTGGCTGGCGATGCTGGCGGGGGTGGCTGTCATGGGTGCCTTCATCCATTGGATGTCCCGCACCTACGATTCCAGCCCTACGCTGAGCGATTGCGTGGTGTTTGCCGCCTACACCGCCACGCCGCTGTTCCTGGCTGGTCTCGCTGCCCTTTACCCGAACCTGTGGCTGGCGATGTTCGTTGGCACGGCAGCGATCTGCTACACGGTGTTCCTGCTGTATCAGGGTATCCCCATCTTCATGGATATCCCGCAGGATGAGGGCTTTCTGTTCTCCAGTTCGATCCTGGCGGTGGGCCTGGTGGTGCTGGTGGGTATGATGGCCACCGCAGTGATCTTCTGGGGGCTGGGGATCGGGCCGATCTATCTGCGATAAGTGAGTGGGCCGCGCCGACTCCTGCGGACGCCGGTGCGGCCAGGGCTGCAGGTTGACAGCGGCCCATCGGAATTTCCCTGATCCATCTCCTGTGCCGTTGCCTGCCCCCCGTTTCAAGGTAAAATGCCGGGTTTTGATATCCGGGTTCCCGCCATGTCCAGTCTGAGTGTCAACCAGAACAAGCTGCAGAAGCGCCTGCGGCGCCTGACTGCCGAAGCAGTCACCGATTACAACATGATCGAGGATGG
>DXBL01000292.1 GCA_019116555.1 Candidatus Pseudomonas excrementavium | reverse complement strand
TGGCCGTGCTGGATGTGTTCGATGAAGAAAACCTGCTGGCGCGGGCCCGTACCCTGGGCGACATGCTGACCAGCCGGTTGCGCCCACTGGCCGAGAGCGACCAGCGCATCGCCGAAGTACGTGGTCTCGGCGCCATGGTCGCCTTCGAACTACTGACCGCCGACGGCCACCCCGACCCGGAACTGGCCAGCCGGCTGGTGATCAGCGCCCGGGAGAAGGGGTTATTGCTGCTGTCCTGCGGCCAGTACGCCAATGTGATCCGCATCCTGGTGCCGCTCACCGCTACGGATGTGGAAGTGGCGCAGGGGATGGATATCATCGCGGCCTGTCTGGCTGAATACTGAGGAACGAAACTCGCCTTCAACCGCTAAACGAATGGGAAAGTGATGAAAGTATTCGATGTAGCCATCGTCGGCGCCGGCCATGCGGGCGCACAAGCCGCCAGCCTGGTGCGCCAACGGGGCTTCGCCGGAACACTGGGACTCTTCGGTGACGAGCCGGAGTTACCCTACGAGCGGCCGCCGCTGTCCAAGGATTATCTCGCGGGAGAAAAGCCATTCGACCGCCTGCTGTTGCGAGCGGAGGACTTCTGGCGCAACCATGACATCAGCTTGTTGAACGGTACCCGTATCGACAGAGTCGATGCTCAAGCACGCCTCCTGTACACCGATTCGGGTGAATGTTTCGGCTATGGCAATCTGGTCTGGGCCGCTGGCGGTTCGCCGCGGCGTCTCACCTGTCCCGGCTACGAGCTGGCCGGCGTTCATTATGTGCGGACTCGGCACGACGTCGACAGGCTGCGCGCCGAGCTTGACCGCACCCGGCGAGTGGTAGTCATCGGTGGCGGTTATATCGGCCTGGAAACGGCGGCGGTGCTGCAGCAACTGGGCCGGAGCGTGACCTTGCTGGAGGTAGAGAACCGGGTGCTGGCGCGTGTCGCCGGTGAGTCGCTGTCGCGCTTTTATGAAGCCGAGCATCGAGCCCGAGGTGTCGATGTGCGGCTCAGTACCCCTGTCGAGAGCATCATCGGTGAGGCTGGCAGGGTGACTGGTGTGGCATTGGCGGATGGCACCCTGTTGCCAGCCGAGATGGTGGTAGTCGGTATTGGTATCGAGCCCTCGGTGGCGCCCTTGGCCGAGGCCGGGGTGCGCATCGCCGCTGGGGGCGTGCTGGTGGATGAATATTGCCGCAGCAGCGCTGCGAATATTTTTGCCATCGGAGACTGCGCCGCGCACCGCAATGCCCATTCTGCACTGGATGATCCTATCCGCCTGGAGTCGGTGCAGAATGCCAATGATCAGGCGCGAGTCGTGGCTGATAGCCTGACGGGCAAGCCGCAGCCGTATACGGCGCTGCCCTGGTTCTGGTCGGATCAGTATGATCTGAAACTACAGACGGCCGGTCTGTCGGCGGGACATGACCAGGCGGTAGTGCGGGGCGACCCGGCCAATCGCAGCTTTTCAGTGGTCTACCTGCAGCAAGGGAGGGTATTGGCGGTGGACAGCGTCAACCTGGCGCGGGACTTCGTGCAGGCCAAGGCGCTGGTGCAGGCTCGTGCGGTTGTGGATGCCGAAGCGCTGGCCGATGTTTCCATTTCGTTGCGAGCATCGTTGAAGCCTGCCTGAGGCGGGCTTTGCCTATCAAAACGTCGACAACCCCGTCGCCTCCATCAACCGATACAACCCATAGCGCGCGACATTATGATCAGCGAAAGCCGCGTAGGGCAGGCTGTATTCGATTCCATCCGCGTTATGCCACAGCGTCTCGAAGGCGTTTCTCGCCCGCACCATGGTCGGGTCATCCCGTTCGGCAACCAGCTGCACATCGGTTTCCAGATTCAGGCTATCCAGATTGCGTCGGGTGAAGTTGGCCGAGCCGCTGATCAGCTCGCTGCTGCCGTCGACCCGATCCAGGCGCAGCCATTTGCGGTGACATTGTTCGCCGCTGGTATTGCACCAGCGCACCGGAATACCGGCGCGGTGCAGGTCCCAGCCGACCTGGCGATTGGGGATGCCATTTTTCTCGCGGCCGAAGGCGTCGCGGTTGGGATCGAGCAGGGCGCGCACGCTCACGCCCCGCTCGCGGGCGGCGATGAGGGCCTCGATCAATGGCCGGTGCGAGAGGTAGAAGACTTCCATATCCAGGTGGTCGCCGGGCCCGGCGCTATCGATCATCTGCAGCAATGCATCACGCACCGCGCCTTCGGTGAGAATGCGCAGTCTGGTGTCGTCTGCGATGGCTGTGGCGGCCGGTGGCTGCGGCCAGTGGCGGGTATCCACCTGTGCCAGCCGGGCCACGGCCTGTTCGGTCTGCAGCAGATCCAGCGCCGCCGGGCCGCTGAAACGCAGTGCCTGGTTGGAATGGCGGCTACTGGCATCGTGCGGGTTGGCCGAGGTGACCAGGGCAGACCAGCTGTCGCCAGCATCGACCACCAGGGTCTTGCGGTGATTGGCGCGGAAGTTGGCCAGGTGCAGGTAGCTACGCAAGGTCACCTTGCCATCGCCCACCGGGTTGGGCAGCCAGCCGCCCTCGGTAGTGTTGCCGATGAAGCGGCAGCACAGATTCCATAGCCCGGACCACAGCGGGTTGGAGGCAGGTAACTGGTGCAGCGGGGTCATCACCACCCGCACGCCGGCCTGTTGCAGGGCCTGCAATTGCGGGTTGTTTACCCCGCCATAGAGCGTGTTGAAGGGATCGGTAATCAGCACGATCTCGGGTGCAGTCGGCTGCTGACGTGCGCTGATCAACGCCTGGGTCAGTTCACCGGACAGCGGGCGGAAGCTGTTCTGGCCGGCAAACTCATTGAACAGGAACATATCCACGACTACCAGCCGCCGGGCGCCTTCGATCATCGCCAGCGCTTCATCAAAGATCTGCTGCTGGCTGATGCGCTGGCCATCACCAGTCTGCCAGGTCTGATCCAGCAGCAGTTGTATGTCAGCGGCTGGCCGCCAGGGCTGGCTGACTGCCAATCCCTCCGGCATGGGGCGATTCGCCTCGAACAGCCCCATGCCGATCCACAGCAGCAGGAACAGCACAGCCAGCCGACGCAATGGTCTGGAACGCCTTTTGCGGCGATTGACCCGGCGGAGAATATCCATATATCTGCCTTCATGATCGGGTTGATCCCGCATGCTAACCTTGATGCCGGGTGCCTGTCTTGTGGAGTGGCAAATGCGTAAAGCTGTGGTCGGTGTCGGGGCGGTATTAATGGTATTGCTGCTCGCCGCCGTGCTGACCGGCCAGTGGCTGCAGCGCACCCTGACGGCCGCGGGGTTCGAACAGTTGCACTGGCAGCAGTTGCGCTGGGCTGATGGCGCGCTGTGGTTGGGCGAGGCCAGTGGGGTGCGGGTGACCGAGCAGGGTCGCCTGGGATTCCGTCTGGATGGTTTGCGCCTGCAGCCGGCCTGGCGGGACGGGCCGCGGATCGAGCGACTGCTGATCGACAAACTGCAACTGGTCTGGCAACCGGCGCAGCAGTTGCCGCAACGCGGGGCCGAGGCGGACTGGCAACTGCCCGATCTTGGGCAACTGGCCGGGCCGCTGGCCTGGCTGCCGGAGGAGCTGGCGGTGCGCAGCCTGCTGGTGCAACTGCCCTGTGAAAATCAGTTCTGCGAACTGCAGGGCGCACTGCAACTGACTGCCGAGCAACAGCCCCTGGCGCTGGCAGCGCAGCTTGAGCTGCAAGCCGATGAACAGCGTGTGCACGGTCAGTTGCAACTGCGCGAGGACGCCGGCGCCTATCTATTGCAGGCCGATCTGGAGTTGCCGCAACCGCTGCCTTTGGTCGGGTTGGGAGAGCTCAGCGGCCACCTGCAGCTGGATCTGGAAAATCGCGGCGACCAATGGCTACTGCATGCCGGGCAGTTGGATGGACGACTGGCGCAACCGCAGTTCGAGGCGTTGAATGTTCTGCCGGT
>DXBL01000291.1 GCA_019116555.1 Candidatus Pseudomonas excrementavium | reverse complement strand
CCAGGTCTTCACGCAGCGCCACGTTCTGCGCTGTCAGGTTGATCAGCGCCAATACCATGCTGTTGATCCAGCGCTCATTGCCGCCCTGTTGCCCGTCCTCCAGGCCAACCAGCCGCAGGTTGTAATCCCCCTCGGCGCGCTTGTCGAGTTCCAGGGTCTCGCCATCGGCATGGGTCCAGCGCGCCGTAGCTACCTGCTGCATGGGAATATCGATGACGTTCAGCGCCAGCCAGTCGAGCGGGCTGACCGAGATGCTCAGCGGTCGGTTGAGTAACAGCACCTGGTCATCGTCGATGAAACGCACCAGTTGCCCATTGCCCACCCGATTGCCATAGATCACCCCGAAATCCAGCTCCGGCGTATGCAGACTGACTTGCAGCGCTTCGCTGTCCGCGGCTACCTCCAGCCCGAGGCGTGCGTGGTGCTCGGGATTGCTGGTCTTTTCCTCGACTACCCGGGCACCGCGCAGGGCGTGCAGCAACGCCGCCAGGCGCTCCTGCTGGACCGGGAAGCCGGCGTGGCTGACGACGCCCCAGTTGCCATCATACTGCGCCAGTTCGACCTGCCCTTCGCCCCGCATGAGGCTGATCCGTTCCAGCCTCGGCAGTTGCTTCTCCTGCATTGGCGACAGCAGATCGCGGCTGGACAGATCGACGACCCGGTCCTGGCCGCGCATATTCAACGCCAGCGCCACCAGTACGGCAGTGAGTATCACCGTGAAGATCAAGGGTTTGTTACGCATGATCATCCTCCTCAGACCGCGCGACGGCGGGCACGACCGACCAGCCACCACAGCAATACACCGAGGGTCAGCAGCGCCGGTACCAGCGCGATATTGATTATCTTGAGCAGATTGCCCAGGCGCTCGATGTCCGCGTTCAGTTCATAACGCACGTCGCGCAGCTGCTTGCGGATCGCCAGTTTCTCATCGAGGAAGCCCTGGATCGCCTGCTCCTGCTCGGCGCTCAGCTCGGTCAACTGCGACGGATCCTGCCCTTGCTGCAGCTCACGCAGCCGCTGTTCGGTCTGCTCCAGTTGCTGCTGCAGGCGCTGTTCGCTGGCGCGGTAACGGCGCTCGGCCTTGCGTTGCAGGTCCTCGACCACGGTAAATGGCCGACTGAAATCGCCCCGCGAACGCACGCTGATCAGCGCCTCGGAACCGGACAGGTTATCCAACGCGTTGATCAACAGCCCACCATTGTCCGCCCAGGGCTGGGGAATGCGCTGGCCGAAGAAGTCCTGCACCTGCACCCACATGCGATCAGTAAGCAGGTCGGTGTCGGCAATCAGCAGCACGTTGATGTTGTCCGCTTCGGTCAACGCCACTTCATGACCTTCCAGGCCATTTGGGAAAGCCGTGCTGGCCGGACCCTGCAGACGGGCGGCGAAATGGTAGACCTGATCATCCGCCTGGAAGCCATTGAGCAGCACTTCCGGGTCCTGCATGCGGCTGAACCGGCTGCTGGGGACCAGCGCACTGTTGGCGCTGCTCGACAACAACGGCAGGAAGTGCGTGCTCGCCCCTTCCAGCGGCTGCAGCGCGCCAGCGGTGCCGATGGTCAGCAGTTGCAATGGCGCGGTGACGGTATCGTCGCGGCTCATGAACTCCGGCTCGATCTCCAGCCAGCCGATATGCCGCGCCGGCAGTTGTCCCTGACCGCGACTGACCGACATGCCCAGGCGGGCATCGAGCACCACCTGTTCCGGGTTGTAACCCACGCCCCAGGCTTTCAGCAGCGGGCCGAGATCGGAGGCCTTGGCGTCAGCCATGCCCTCCATCATGGCTTCCATGCTCTGGTCCGCTTCGGCCAGCGGATCGATGAAGGCCAGCAGCTTGCCGCCGCGCAGCACGAACTGATCGATCGCCAGCAATGCAGCCTCGCTCAGGGTCTTGGGATGCACCAGCAGCAGGACGTCGATCTCCTCCGGCACGGTATCGATATCAGCCTCCAGCTCCTGGACGCTGAACATCTGCTGCATCTGCTCGAACGCCACCCAGGGCGCGCCGGGCTGGCCAGTCATCGGGTTCATGCCGCCAGCCATGGGCAGACCGGAAATCAGCCCGATCTGCGGCTTCTCCGGTTGCGCCAGGCTGTTGATCAGGCGGCTCAATTCGTATTCCAGCAGCCCTTCCTGCTCCAGGGCGAAGAACGGAATGATTTCCCGCTGGGCCAGTTCGTTGGTACCGGCCAGGCCGAAATACAGCTGATCGCCGTTCTGCGTGAGCGGCACGGCCTGCAGGCCGAACTCGGCAGCACGGTCTTCAGCTTCGGAGAAGGGCTGCGGATCGATGATCTGCAGTTTCAGCTTGCCGTCGGCCACGCGCTCGTACTCGCGGAGCATTTCCTCGACCCGGCGAGCGTAGTTGCGCAGCACCACCATGTCCTTGCTGGCACGGTCGGAGAAGAAGAAGTACAGGGTGATCGGCTCATCCAGCTCTTCCAGAATGTCCCGCGTGCCATCGGAGATGGTAAACAGCTTCTGTTCGGTCAGATCGAGCCGGGCGCCGGGCAGCAATACCCCGGAAGCCATGTTGAAGGCGATGAAGGCCAGCAGCAGTACCAGCAAACCGGTACCTGAATACATCAGTCGTTTCATTATTGTTCTCCCTTGCCTCAATCGGCCTTTTTCAGGTCGATGACGATCGCAGTGGCCAGCAGCCAGGCGGCCATCAACGATATGAAATACAGCAGGTCACGCAGATCCAGCACGCCCTTGCTGATGGCATCGAAGCGAATCAGGAAACTGAGTGAGGCAATGGCGTCCAGCAGCCACTGGGGAGCCCAGCCGCTGAACAGATCCAGCACCAGCGGGAAGCCGCTGACGATGAACACGAAACAGGCCACCACACTGAGGATGAAGGCGATCACCTGGTTCTTGGTCAGCGCCGACATGCACGAGCCGATGGCCAGATAGCCGCCAGCCAGCAGCCAGCTGCCCAGGTAGCCGGTGAAGATGGCCCCGTTATCCGGCGAGCCCAGGTAGTTGACCGTGATGATGATCGGGAAGGTCAGCACCAGGGCGATGCCGACGAACACCCAGGCGGCCAGGAACTTGCCCAGCACCATGTCGGTACGCGATACCGGCAGGGTCATCAGCAGTTCGATGGTGCCGGACTTGCGCTCCTCGGCCCACAGCCGCATGGCCACCGCCGGCACCAGGAACAGGTACAACCACGGATGGAAATTGAAGAAGGGAATAAGGTCCGCCTGGCCCCCCTCGTAGAAGCCACCGAGGTAGAAGGTGAAAACCGCGGACAGCACCAGAAAGATGACGATGAAGATATAGGCCAGCGGGGTAGCAAAATAGCTGCCCAGCTCGCGCTTGAAAATCACACCAAGACTGCTCATGCGGCCTCCTCCGCGGTCAGGCGGCGGAAGACATCGTCCAGACGCCCCCGCTCCACCGACAATTCCTTGACCTGCCATTGCTGCTGACGGGCATATTCACCCACCGCCGGGAAGATCACCGCATCCGGCTCGGCGATCACTGTCAACTGATGCCCATCGTGTGCGACTTCGATCTCCTTCACTCCCGGTAGCGTCAGCAATGGCTGGCTGTCCACCGGCTGCTGCAACAACACGGTCACCGCCTGATGGTATTTCGAGCGCGCTTCCAGCTCATCGGGAGTCCCGTCGGCCAGCAGTCGACCGCGAGCAATCACCACTGCGCGACTGCAAACGGCGCTGACCTCTTCGAGAATATGTGTGGAGATCACCACGATCTTGTTGCTGTCGCTGGCCAGTTGCTGGATCAGTTGCCGCACCTGATGCTTCTGGTTTGGGTCGAGCCCGTCGGTGGGCTCGTCGAGAATCAACACCTTGGGATCATGCAGAATCGCCTGGGCCAGGCCGACCCGGCGCTTGAAGCCCTTGGACAGGGTCTCGATGCTCTGGCCGAGCACGCCCTGCAGTTCCACCTGCTCGACCGCACGCGCTACCTGGCGCTGCTTGTCAGTCCCTCGCAAGCCGCGCACATCGGCAATGAATTCGAGAAAACCCTTGACCCGCATGTCGCCATAACAGGGCGCACCCTCGGGCAGGTAGCCCATCTGCTGCTGGGCCTGAAGAATCTGGCTGCGGATATCGAAGCCGCAGATGGAGGCACTGCCCCCGTCCGGCGTCAAAAAGCCGGTGAGCATCTTCATGGTGGTGGACTTGCCGGCGCCGTTGGGGCCGAGAAAGCCCAGGACCTCCCCCGGTTGTACCTCAAAGGACAGATTGTCCACGGCGACGTGGTCGCCAAAGCGTTTGGTCAGGCTGTTTATCTTTATCATGGCCTCTTCCATTTCCCCCGGAATACTGGCGCGTCGCAATCAGGCGTGCACCGCAAAGCTCAAGGATACATTGATTACCAGCGCACGGGAAAATGACATTTCAGGCCTGCACTGGTTCCCCATCGACATGATGACCACCTACCCTGCCGCCGGTTGACAGGGCATACCGTCGCGGCGCGCAAGACGTGGCAATGCAGCGGCGAATGTAACAAAGTGTTGGAAAACGGTAGAATCGCCGCTCGTTGCCTGTCATCTCAGAGATTGCCCATGCCATCAGCCCAGCCCTCCCTGTTCAGCCGCCTGCGTTTCGGCCTGATGCGCCGCCTGTTGTATGTGTGGGCCCGCTCGGAAAGCATCGGCAATCCGCTGGCGAAGGTCGCTCCGACCAATGCCGAGCCGATTCTCTATGTACTGCCCGGGCGCTCCTTCTCCGATCTGCTGGTGCTGGACCAGGAGTGCAGCCGAGCCGGCCTGCCGCGACCGATCCTGCCGCCGGGCGGTGCGCTGAAAGAGGAATCAGCCTATTTCCATCTCACCAGCGAACTGGCCTGGAGCGGCCGCCCCGACCCGCGCAAGCGCTCGCCGCGATTGCTGCGCGCCCTCACGGCGGTGGAATTGCGGGTCACTCCTGACGTGAAGATCGTGCCGGTCAGCGTATTCTGGGGGCTGTCGCCCGATGCCGAATCGTCGCCCCTGAAACTGCTGTTCGCCCATAACTGGGGTGTGGGCGGCAAGCTGCGCAAGTTGCTGGCGATCCTGGTGCATGGCCGCAAGATCCGTGTCAGCTTCGGCGAGCCGCTGTCCCTGCGGGAGCTGACCGATGAAAACCTCGGTCACAACCGTAACCTGCGCAAGGTCAGCCGCCTGCTGCGCGTGCATTTCAAGCACCAGCGCGGCGCCGTGGTCGGTCCGGACCTGTCCCACCGCCGCACCCTGCTGAAAGGGCTGATGCACGGGCCGCTGGTGCGTGAGGCCATCGCTCGCGAGGCAGCCGAGCAGAACATCAGCGAAGAGCGCGCCCGCCAACGCGCCGCCCGCTATGCCGATGAGATCGCCTCGGACTTCACCTACAGCATCATCCGCTTTCTGGAAATCGTCCTGTCCTGGTTCTGGAACAAGCTGTATGACGGGGTCAAGGTCAACAACCTGGAGAACGTGCAGGACATCGCCCGCGGCAACGAGATCATCTATGTGCCCTGCCACCGCAGCCATATCGACTACCTGCTGCTGTCCTACCTGCTGGTCCGCAGCAGCCTGACGCCGCCGCATATTGCCGCCGGGATCAATCTCAACATGCCGGTAATCGGCAGCATCCTGCGGCGGGGCGGCGCCTTCTTCATGCGCCGCAGCTTCCGCGGCAACCAGCTGTACACCGCGGTATTCAACGAGTATCTGCATACGCTGTTCAGCCGCGGCTTTCCGGTCGAGTATTTCATCGAGGGTGGGCGTTCCCGTACCGGCCGCCTGCTCGATCCCAAGACCGGCATGCTGGCGATCACCCTGCGCAGCTACCTGCGCTCGTCCCGCCGGCCCATCGTGTTCATGCCGGTGTACATCGGCTATGAACGGGTGCTGGAGGGCCGTACCTATCTCGGCGAGCTGCGCGGCAAGGAAAAGAAGAAGGAATCCTTCTTCGACCTGTTCCGGGTGCTGTCCGCCCTCAAGCTGCGCTTCGGCGAAGTGGCACTGAACTTCGGCAGTCCGGTGGCGCTGAACGATTTTCTCGATCAGCAGCAGCCCGGTTGGCGCGAACAGCGCGGTGCACCGGAATACAAACCGGACTGGCTGACCGACGCCACCAACCAACTGGCACGCACCCTTGGCGGCGCGATCAATGCGGCGGCCGATGCCAACCCGGTCAATCTCGTGGCGCTGGTCATGCTCTCGACCCGCCGCCTGGCGCTGGATGAAGCCACCCTGACCCGCACCCTGAATACGTTCACCGGCCTGCTGGGGGATGTGCCCTACAGCGCTAACGTCACCCTGCCGGCACTCGCCGGCGCCGAGCAGATCAGCCACGTGGAAGCCATGGGCATGATCGGCCGCCAGTCCGATGCACTGGGCGAGATCCTGTTTCTCGATGAACCCCAGGCGGTGTTGATGACCTGGTATCGCAACAATATCCTGCATCTGGTGGCGCTGCCGGCACTGATCGCCTGCCTGTTCCTCAACAACCCGCGCATGAAGCGCGAGCAGATCGAACGGCTGGTCAGCGCGCTGTATCCCTACCTGCAGGGCGAGCTGTTCCTGCACTGGCGCGAAGAGGAGCTGCCCGAGATCATCAACCGCTACGTGGATGGCCTGATCGGCCGCGGCCTGCTGCGCGAGGAAAACGAGCAGATCCATCGCCCGGATACCGCCTCCGGCGAATTCGTACTGCTCACCCTGCTGGCCCGCAGCATCATCCAGATGCTGGAACGCTTCTACATGGCGGCGGCCTTGCTGTTGAACAATCCCAACGGCAGCCTCACCGCCGAGCAGTTGGAGGGGCTGTGCACGGTCATGGCCCAGCGCCTGTCGATCCTCCACGGTCTCAACGCCCCGGAGTTCTTCGACAAGACCCTGTTCCGCCAATTCATCCAGCGGCTGCAGGCCTTCGAGGTCCTGAGCACCGACAGCGAAGGCCGGCTGCACTATCAACCCGAACTGGAAGACATCGCCGAAAATACCGCCAAACGGGTACTCAGCGCGGAAATCCGCCTGTCCATCCGCCAGGTTGCGCGCAGCGCGGGATAGCATCCCGCAGTTGCGCTGCTTCGATACCGTCATCCTTCGCGCAGGGCGTAATGCTGTTCACTTACCCGTCATCCTTCGCGAAGGCCGTAGTACTGTTCAGTTAAGGACTTCCGCTCACTCTCTACTTCGTCATCCTCGGCGCAGGCCGAGGATCCAGGGTGCCGGTTGACACGGAGTGGCGGTGGATCCTTCGCCTTCGCGAAGGATGACGGGAGGGGGAGTCGGGGTGCGGTAGCGGTAGCAGTAGCAGTAGCAGTAGCAGTAGCAGATCATCAGGCCGCTGCAGACGCAGACCTGTCCAGCTTCGAAGGGTCCATCAGGATGAACTGGCTTACGTCAGCTTCTTCTTGCCGTAGATATCATAGCGACTCGATTGGCCGTTCAGTTGCGCACTGGGCGGCGGGCCATCGATGGCTGATGCCTTGCGCGGGCGTTTGACGGCCACGCGGTGGCTGGCCAGTTGCAGGGCGGCAGCCAGCAGCACCGGTGCGTCGAGATCGTCGCCGGCGAGTGGGCGGAACAGGCGCATTTCCTTCTTTACCAATGCCGACTTGTCCCGGTGCGGAAACATCGGATCCAGGTGAATCACCTGGGGCACGGCGGCTGACCAGTTGGCCATGGTTTCAATGGCGTCGGCCTGTATCAGCTGCATGCGCGTTGCGATTTCGGCCACCTCGCCGCCGGCCTGACGGGCACGTTGCAGGCCGTCCTCGAGCAGCGCGGCAATGATCGGCTGACGTTCGATCAGCGTCACTTCACAGCCCAACGCGGCCAGCACAAAGGCATCGCGCCCCAGGCCGGCGGTGGCATCCAGCACGGTTGGCCGCACCGCCCCGCGCAAACCGACCGCCTTCGCCACCATCTGCCCTGCCCCACCACCGAACTGCCGACGATGGGCCAGGGCGCCCTCGACAAAGTCCACCCGCACCGCACCCGGAGCATCCACGCCGGTGGCCTGCAGGCTGAGGCCATCGCTACCGACCTGCAATAGCAGTTCTGCCTCGCTGCTGTTCGCTGCCAGCACCGGCAGTTGCAGGCGCATCGCCAATGCCCTTGCAGGTTGCTCCAGTTCAGGCGACAGCCAGCAAACCGCCACGCGGCAAGGTAAGTCAGTCATGAATAAAGTCCGAATTCCTGAACGGCAAAATGGCCGGGTAGTTTACCGCAACCCCGGCACCGGATCAGAACAGTCCGCCCTGCTGGGGCGATTCCAGCAGTTGCAGCTCGCCCGGCCAGGCGGGCATGGGAAGCAGGTCCGGCAGTTGTTGCTGCAGGCGGGCCTGGAACAGCCGCGCCAGCTCGGGTGCCAGGCGGTTATCCGGGGTATGCATGAACAGGATCGGACTGCGGCCCTCGCTCAGCCATTGCGCGCACTTGCCCAGCCAGGGCTCCAACCAGCGCAAACTCTGTTGATTGTCCATACCGCCAATGAAGCGCACTGTCGGCGTCTGGGCCAGGGCAACGGCATGCACCGGCAGGCGTGGCTTGCGGCGCTGGGCGTCCAGGGTCGCTGCATCGGTGGCGGTGCTGGCGAACAGGCAGCGGCTGTCGAACATGATGCGCTCGATGCCCCGCTCATGCAGCATCCGGTTGAGCTGGCGCTCGTTGTCATCCTTGCGGAAGAAGTCCGGATGGCGGACCTCGACGGCGTAGCGATACTGCGTCGGCAACGCATCGAGAAAGTGGATCAATTGCTTCAGCTGCTGCGGCCCGACCCGCGCCGGCAATTGCAGCCATATCGGCCCCAGCCGCTGCTTCAGTGGCGCCATGCGCTGGAAAAATTGCAGCAGCTCGATATTCCGCGGGTCCAGTTGGTCGCCATGGCTGGCCTCCCGGGGCAGCTTGGCGCAGAAATGGAAATCCGCCGGCAGCAGTTCGGCCCAGCGCGCCACCACCTCGGGTGCGGGCAAGGCATAGAAGGTGGTATTGCCCTCGACCGCGGAAAATACCCGGGAATACTCGTACAGCCGCTGGTCCGCATCGGCGCCGCTGGAATACAGCGCACCCCGCCAGGCCGGTTCGGCCCATAACGGGCAACCGAGAATCAGACGGGGAGCGGCATCAGACATGCATACGTGCTTCAGACAAACAGATCGACACCAAAGAAGCCATCGGCCTCGGCATCCGGCAGGCTCGCCATGGCCTGGTAGCTGGCCAGCGCCTGGTTGGCATGGCCATGTACTGGCTGCGTCGCGCCCTGGCGGGCGGGAATATATTCACCGGCGGCGCCGGGCTGCTGTACCGCTGGCGCGCTGGTTCTGACCGAGGTTGGCGGCGTCGCCGGCTGCGCGCCGGGCACCACGGTATCCGCCGCAGGCGCAGCAGGACGCGACGGCTTTATCGGTAGCGCGGAAGCTGGATTGTAACCGTCCAGACGCATGATGGATGATCAACTCCACAGGTAGTACAGGAGGCCAAGATTAATCCTGTCCACTGCAAAAGGCAAAATCAGCCGACCTTCGGTGTGGCGACCTTGTCCCGCAGGTAAACCGGCTGCGCATCCGCGGCGTCCAGCACCTGCCCGGCGCGCCAGGCAGGCAGCGCCAGGCTGATCAGGTCGGTGGCGTCGGGCAACAACTGCGGCCAGCTGCGCTCCACCGCCACGG
>DXBL01000290.1 GCA_019116555.1 Candidatus Pseudomonas excrementavium | reverse complement strand
TCACCACCATTGTCGGTCTGGTGCCTTTGGCGGTCAGCAGCGCGTTTTACCGACCGCTGACCCTGGTGATCATTTTCGGGTTGATATCGGTGTCGGTGTTGGCGCTGTTCGTGGTGCCGGCGTTGTATGTGCTGCTGACGCCAGCGGATGCGGGAGAGGGGAAGGTGCTGGATTGAATGGACTTGCGATAGGCTCTTGTCCCGGTCTGAAATCCGACCCAGGGCCCCTATGCTTGAACAAAACGGGTTGCCCGAAATCGGTTCAGCAGCAAGTGCACCAGATAGACTGCGATAAGTGAGAGGGTCACCGAAATAGATAGCGACCAGAAGCGATACAGGTCGCTGTAGAACAAGTCCTGGCGCGGCGTGAGATTCTGGCCGAAGAGAATGGCCATGGTGGTCAGAGCGGAAAAGCCGGCGCCATATCCGCCTTCAAGAAGATGAATACGCGCAAAAAGCATGAGGCTGAGCCAGAGTCCGACGGCAACGAAGGGAAGGACGTCAAAATGGTCCATCAATACAAACTGCACGACCAATCCCGCGCTGCACCCTACCAGTGTGCCCAGAATCCGGTTCCAGCCTGCCGGGCCTGCGCCTTTCCAGTTAAGCGGGAATAGCACCAGGATACTGGCGACCTGGGCCGACAAGCCGCTCTGCAAATTGAATACCTGGAACACCACAAAGGAGAGCGTTGCCACTGTGGTGGCCAGAATTACTTCATGCCGCTGGTTAGTCAGCGGTTTGCTCGGCAGCTGTCGCGGCTCACGCGGCGCGGCATCGCTGAATAGCGCATGCATCAGCATGACAATCAACAGTGTGGTAAATACTGATGCGATATTGGAGGCAACAATATCGCCGACATCTGCCGCCGGGTAGCTGGCGAAATGCAGCTGCATGGACATATTGACCACCGACATCGCGCCGAACAGGAAGTTGGGGCCCCGGCTCATCTGTCGGAACAGCAGAGCGAACATGGCGATCACCATCAATGTCATCGGCACCGGCCTGTCGCCAAACATGCCATGAATGACCAGCACTGCAAAGCTCACCACCAACATGTTGGCCAGGAACTGGCGCATAACGTGAGCGGTGAGAGCGGGCACCATCCCCAGCAGCAGTATCGGCTGCACAACGAAAAAGGCGCCGTAGTTCCATCCCATCAATTTGCATATCAGGAAACCCAGCATGCCGCCGAAGGCGATCCGCAGGCACTGGCGCACGTCGTTAGTTTCCAGCTCTCGCTTGCTGACCAGCAGTATGGGTCTCATGACAGGCCTCAGTAGATGTAGTGCACCAGACTGACCAGACGAATCTGCAGACTGCCGAGCAGCTTGGCCAGACCGGCCACCGGATACAGTTGCACGGTCGCGCGGGAGCCGGAGGGCAGCTGTGCCAAGATGTCGGATGAATCCTGGACTGTCAGGTGGACTCGCTGGCGTTGCGCGTCACGCACCCAGCGATCGGAGTTCTCCGGCGACGCGAGGCTACCGTCGGGCAGCAATTGACCCTGTGATGTACCGGCGTCGATTGACGTTACCCGAGCATTGAATATCTGGCCCGGCAGGGCATCGAACACCACCGCCGCCGTTTCGCCAAGAGCCGTGTGCGTGAGCGATTTTTCGCGGAAGTCAGCAATGATATCCGCTTCATTGCTGACCAGGGCAGCCAGTGCACTACCGGCCGCGGCATAGGTGCCCGGCTTGACTTGGAGGTTGGATACGACGCCATCGATCTCGGCGCGCACGTTTGAATAACTCAGATTCAGCTCTGCCCGCTCCAGATCGTTGCGCGCCTGGCGCAAACGCAGGTTGCCTTCATCGGTCAGACCGCGTTTTACTCGCAGCTGCTCGGCGCGGGCCTTGGCACTGGCAAGGCCGGCTTGTGCCGTCTGGTAGTTGGCTCGGGTCTGCTCGTAGAGCTGCTGCGAAACATTGTGGCTAGCGAGCAGAGTCGCAAGACGCTTGTGCTCGCGTGCTAGCTCGTTGAGCTGCACCTGGGCCGAACGCACTTCCGCTTCGGCCGCTGCCAGCGACGCGTCGTAACCGGCGTTGTCACGCTCAGCCGCTTCCAGCATCAGCTGCGCGTCACGTAGTGCCAACTGGTAGGGGCGCGGATCGATCTTGAAGAGCAGCTCGCCGGCCTCCACGCGCTGGTTATCAATTACCCTGACCTCGACGATCTGCCCGCTGAGCTGCGGGGCGACACGGATGACCGGATGGATGACTCGGGACTGCGGTGTTAGCGGCATCCACAAGTCCGCCGCGAGAAAATAGCCAAACAGCAGTGCGGAAACTATCAGTGCGGCGCGTACCCAGCGGGCAAAGATCTGATCTGGAGTCATTCATCCAGCTCCGAAGGATGGGCCAGCAGCGAGCGTACATTGCGCTCCATGCTCAGCAGCACTTGGGCAAATGCATCGAGCTGCTCAGCAGATATCCCTTGGTAAATTTCAGAGCGAACCTGAGCTATGTGATCTTCCAGCAGATGTATCTGCTCACGGCCTGCAGCAGTGAACCATAAGCAATGGACACGCCCGTCAGTCACACTACGGCGTCGCTCGATGAGGGCCCGTTGCTCCAACTGGTCCAGCGTGCGGGTAAGAGATGGCATTTCGATCGCCAGTTGGGTGGCGAGCGCCTGCTGCGTGGAACCTTCCCCAATCTCGTCCAGATGCATCAGCACCGCCCAACGCGCCTCGGTCATGCCCAGCTTGCCAACCGCCTGGTTGATCGCGCTGCGCCATAGCCTGTGCACACGCCCCATGGATGCTCCCATGGAGGGTTTAAGTGTTAGGTGCAAGGGCAACTCTGAGTTAGGTGAGGATGTCATCCGATTCTCCGGAGGGTGACCGAAAGGCAGAAACTACTTAGCGTGCTAAGCGCATAGCTTACGCTCATCCATATGCTTAGCAAGCTAATTGTTTCTCTACCTGACGTGTCATGCTTGCCGAAGGGCGGGATTAACCCAGGGCTGATGAGGGGGCTCACGCCCGGATCGCCAGACCCGGCACGTCAGCTATGTTAAGCTAACGCCCGCGTTCCCCCTCCTGGAAATAACTCATGTCTGTCTCTCCCCGGTACTCGCTGATTGCGGGACTTGCCTTGCTTATTGGTTTCAATCTCCGGCCGATCATGGCCGCCATCGGCCCACTGCTGGACATACTTCAGCAGGATCTGGGTCTCAGCAGCACCCAGGCGAGCCTGTTGACCACCTTGCCGGTTTTCCTGATGGGTATTTGTGCTCTTGGCGGACCATGGCTGCAACGCTGGGTAGGCGAGGTGCGGGGGATAGCGCTCGGTATGCTGTTGATCACACTGGCCAGCGCGGCGAGATTCGTGATCGACTCAGGCAGCTGGCTGATCGTCTCGGCAGCCGTCGCTGGTACTGGCATCGCCATGATTCAGGCGCTGATGCCGGCCTGGCTGAAAAGAAACCATCCCGAGCGGGCTGGCTCGCTCATGGGCCTGTTCACCACCGGCATCATGGGTGGAGCGGTGATAGCCGCTGCCAGCGCGGCCCCGGCGGCGGCTATCGGCGGCTGGCGCTTGGTATTGGGTGTGGCGCTGATTCCCGCGTTGCTGGCCCTGATCGCCTGGATACGCTACGCCGGCGGCCGCCAGCGTACAGCGGACCGTGTGATATTGCCCTACCGTAATACGCGGGCCTGGTATCTGCTGGCCTTCTTCGGTATCGGCACCAGCGCTTACACCCTGGCTCTGGCGTGGTTGCCGGCCTACTACATCGATCTGGGAGTCACCTCGGTCCATGCGGGTTACCTGCTGGGGGCGCTATCGGCAATGGAGGTTGTCGCCGGGTTAGCCGTATCCACCCTGGTGCACCGCTTCCCGGACCGCCGGCCGCTGCTGACCATCGTCATCCTGTTTGTGCTGGCCGGGCTGGGCTGCCTGATTCTGGCGCCAATGTCGCTCATGCTGCCCGCGATCGTCCTGCTCGGCCTGGGCATTGGCGCACTCTTTCCCCTGTCGCTGATCGTCACCCTGGATCATGCCGACTCCCCGGCCGAGGCCGGCGCGTTGCTGGCATTCGTGCAGGGCGGCGGTTATGCCATCGCGGCGCTGATGCCGCTGTTGGCGGGTGTAATCAGAGACACCATGGCCTCGCTGCAATGGGCCTGGATCTGCATGGCTGTTGGTGCGCTGGTGGTGCTGGCCATGAGCTGGCGATTGGGGAAAACGGAGGGCGAGGCGGAGGCGGAGGCTATTGCTTCGCTGTAACACTGAACTACAGACGGGCTCGGCGAGAGGTCTGACATGACAACAGCGCTCGGGTATTCGACATCTTCCGGTCAGATTAGATGGGTGCTACATTGTACTTCATGTGTAACACATTGAAGGGAATGCCATGAGTGATGCCACTTTTACTTTCCGGGTTGATGAAGGTCTGAAGGCGGAGTTTGCCAATGCCGCCAAAATTCGTGACCGCACTGGAGCCCAGCTTCTGCGAGACTTCATGCGCAGTTACGTGGAGCAGCAGGAAGAAGCGCAGCAGTACGACGCTTGGTTGGAGAATAAGGTCGAGCAGTCAAGAGCATCTGCCGATGCGGGCAAACTGATTCCAGCGGCCGATGTGGAGGCCCGCTTTGCTGCTCGCCGTGCAGCGACTCGAGCACGTATGGCTGCATCTGAATGATGGACTGCTCTGGACGCAGGAGGCCGTCAGGGATCGCGAAGAAATTTACAACTACATCGAGGAGGATAACCCTCTTGCTGCCCTGGCACTTGACGATCTGTTATCAGAAGGAACGATAAGGCTCCAGGATTACCCAAAAATCGGCAGGACAGGGAGGGTTCCAGGCACCTTGGAACTGATAGTCCACAGCAATTACATAGTTGTGTATGAAGTTGTGCAAGCGCAGGTTCGAATACTGAATGTCGTGCATACTGCCCGGCAGTGGCCGCAGTTACAGGAGTGAAGTGTCACGTGCAAGCATCCCTTTGGACCACGAAAGGCGCACGGTATTAGGTGATCTGGGGCTTGGGTAGGGCGACTTTTAGCGTCCTTACGATTGATTCAGTCTGGTCACCGCGAAGCATCACGATTTGCGGATGACAACTTTCCAGATACCAGAAAGAGGGTTACGAGGGGACCCCATGGGTGCTCCTATGGTGTGCTAATTGACGACTGTGCTGAAGTTTGTACCGTTGAGCCAATCGATTGAGCGCGGGAGCGATCCGGGAGAGCCAGTGGAGAAAAGCTTCTTATACATATCCCCTTGTATTTGAAAGGATATTTACGCTTTCTCACTCATTATAATGGTGGGCCCAGTAGGACTTGAACCTACGACCAATCGATTATGAGTCGACTGCTCTGACCAACTGAGCTATAGGCCCACTTATTTACAACAGTCGCGGATTATACGGGCTGCGGTTGGCTCTGGCTAGGCTGCATTGCAGGGGTGGAGAGGGTGCAAGGCACCTCTGTGGTGCCTTGCAGGCAGGTTGATGTTATTCGCTGATGTCGATGCTGGAGATGCGCTCAGCTTCGATCTGCTCCCGGGTGAAGGGCACTCGATGCCAGTTCTTGTCCGCGTAGGCTTCGGTGTAGTCAGCGTAGTGCGGGCTGGCCGGGTCGGTG
>DXBL01000289.1 GCA_019116555.1 Candidatus Pseudomonas excrementavium | reverse complement strand
TGGCACGGCAGGTGAAGCCGAGCACTTGCCGGATGAGGTGCTGATTCGCCTGTTCAGGCTGATCCGGCTGGTCCGTGTTCTACGCACCCAGGAATCCACCAGGGGAGATAGCTGATATGGATACTGTTGTGACATTAGCGATCCTTCGTCAGGCCATAACCTATGTCCGCGAAGGAAATATGCGCAGGGCGCGAGCTCTCGGGTTCAATGATGACGAGCTTCGCGAACTGCGTCGGCTTAGCGCGACCGATATTGATGCGCTCGCCACCAGCAATCCTGTGGTGTGCCGCCTTTCAGTTGATCATGATCTTTTGGGCGGAGTATTTCGCCGGCTCAGTTCTGACATGGATCGCGAGAAGACCATTGATCGATGCCTGGAGCTCGGAGCGTCTGTTCAGATGATGTCTTCGTTTTTTGGGCTGACAGGAAACGATTGCTCGACCCGTCGTGCACTGCTTGGACTGGAATCCCGTCAGGGACGTGTGGCGATGCCGACGGAAACAGAAGAGCATGATGCCTTTCGGCGTTGGCAAGATATCAGCGCCGCTCCCACCGCACCCGATGCCGCGGATGACATCCAAGGCATGATCGTGCTCTGTGAGGAAACCTGCATACCCTTGGGCGTGGTCTGGCAACTGGTAAAGACTTGGGCGCAAACGGTCAGCTCCAGCTCTCGCAGCAAGCTCCAGCTGGCTGATGGGAGAAAGGTATGCGCTCGATAGAGGACTGGCAGGTACTGGTTGGGCGTGCAACGTCCTCCATTACCCAGAGATTCTCCGACAGCAAGCTTTCACATGCGGGCGAACTGGATGGATTACTGTTTTTCGGAAACCCCCACGAAACAGTACCCAGAGGCCTGCTACTTGATGAGTATCTTGGTGCTGTGGATGTCCTGGGGTGGCAAATGATCCGCCTGATGACCGAGGCTGATCGCAGCACCGCTTTTCCAACATACGACCAGTTGCAACCGTTGTTGCGAGCTTCGCCTGGAACGTCAGCGTCACGCGGGACGGTAGCGCGGGTGATTGCCGTACTCAGGCTCACCCGCTGGATGAGCTTATGTCATAAGGCCCGTCATGATACCGGACGCATCATGGGCAATGTCTATGCATTGCATGATGAGCCGTTGAGCTTTGAAGAAGCGGCATTACTCGATTCGGATTACAACGCGTTCGTAGTCCAGTGCCTGTCGCATAACAACAGCTCAGTCCGGTTTGTAGCTGAGCGCGTTCATTCGGCGATGGAGAGTGGAGGGCAGCAAACGCGCCTCAATCAGCGAGCCCAACGCTTTGTTGAAATGCGTGACCAGCGGCGTGGCAGCACCAAGCAAGACAGAAAGAACCATCAGTCACCGTCAGAGAACTCCCCAGTAATACCGGGTTTCGGGAGAGAACCAAGTAGCAGCCAAACGGAGAACCGCCCAAGTTCGCAGAGAGAACTAAGTGGTAAATCAATGGTTTACGGAAGATCTAGCCAAGTTCGCTCTGAGAACCAAGCGAATACAGTACCAGTACGTAATGGTATTTATTTAAAAACAAGTACAGGTACCGAGGCGGATCCAGGATTGATCTGGCATGAGCAATTGCGGATAGAACCGCAAGAGCGCCAAGAGCTCTTGGCCGTTCTTCAACGCCTAGGCTCAGAGGTTGCTCAAGCTGTGCTCGATGAAACGGCGGGACGAGTGTTGGCAGGTAAAGTTCGTACACCGAAGGGGCTGTTGCGATCCCTGATCAAAAGCGCTCAGGCAGGTGAGTTCGTTATCACTCGTTACGCCGAAAACATACGCGACATGCGTTGTGGCGAGGGTGTTGCGATAGGGCTTGAGGTCGAAGCACGACACGGTTCTGAGATGGCAGGGCAAGGACTATCCCAACCGGCGACGCAATTAACGCAAGCTCAAGCCGCAGCGAGCAGAAAAAAATTGCTCGACTCGTTAGGTCTGAGACGCTGATCCTTTAATGAGATAAACACGAAACAATCCCCGCCGGGATTCTTATTATCTATGTCCTGAAGCCAGCCAGATGCGCAGAGTTCCTGACCACAGATGAACTGTTGAGGAGCTGGATGCCATGGCTGATATAGATGTTGGAGCGCTGCGCAGCAAAATAGAGCTGACACTGCATACTTACCACGCAACGCGGACCTGGTGGGGACGAGGCGTTGAGTCCGGTAAACCCCAGATTATCGGCATGCGTCAGTTCCTGGCTCTGGTAGGCCGCATTCAGCAGAACGCCGCCAAAGATGACCCCTATTCAGACGACTGGATGTTGCGCATCGACGCCAAATTGCATGACGTCAAAAACATCCTGGACCCCATGTATGCAAAGTCCGAAGCACTGCTGGCTTCGGTTCCTGAAGAGCTGTCCATCGCTGAGAACATCTCACAGAAGCCGTTTCGCACGGGCGTGTACCCGGGTGGACAACAGGGCTGGCAGGGAATCCATCAGCTGATTCGCTATGACCGAATAGTGCGCAACATTCTGCTTGCCCAGCATATCGCCATGATCGTGAGAAGTGATGCTCATGAGGCGCTGCGCATCAGCGCAAATGCCATTCGCGGACTCTGTTCTGCTCCGCAGCGATACCCGGGGCTGAGCGGTGCTACCCGTGATGATTTTGCAGCAGCCAATGCCCGTGCCCGTGATGCCGTAGCGAAATATGGCGAACTTGCACCCGATGTACTGAGCGGCATTCGCCGAAGCCCTTACGCACCGCCCCTTCGACAGCGTGATGGTGTTGCAGATAGAAACACTCATGAAGATCCGGATGCAGACAACCTGGAGCAGTTAATAGACCAGGCGACCAAGCCAGAGCCTGTAGCAGGAGGTGGTCTGTTGGGTGCGGATGAGGACTAGGTCGGTCCTCTCATTTTGATGGCAGTGCCATCAACGGATGACTGGATCGAGGGTTTTGGTCACGCAGTGATGGCAGTGCCATCAACGGATGACTGGATCGAGGGTTTTAGTCACGCAGTGATGGCAGTGCCATCAGGGTCAAGAGGAGTCGAGGTGGTATGCGAAAGAACCCAACTGTGGCCGTTGAGCGTCTACCACCAGACAGCTGCGACTTGCCACGAACTTGTTACCAAAGGGTAAAGGGCCTTTACCCCTTTAAGGGTAAGGGGGGGCTGCTGAAGTATATGGCTGAGATCGAAGTCTACGCACGGCACCTGGAGCAGGCTGCTCATGATTTTGCCCAACAGCACAATCTATTACTGAAGGCATACCGGATCGTCCTTACCCCGCACACCGAATCCAAACGAGGTGATCGAGTGCCGATGGTGCGCTGGAGAAGTGTCGGTAGCCGGTCGATGGGCATGGCGCAGTTTGACCAGGTGTTTAACCAGGTGCAGTCGGAGGGAGAGCGCCGAGTGTTATATGACATTGAGGTGGAGCGCTGTTTGATCAACAACCAGGCAGGCACAGTGAACGCAACCATGCGCAGGTTACGAACAACATTGCAGTCGCTGGAACATATTGATGAGCTCACAAACCGACTGGGATAGGTGTTCACTTAGGCAGGGGCAAGCTGTCGCAGAATACCTGTCAGTCTGAAATCTGATTCAGCGTTTCAAGCTCGATCTGTCTGCGGCAGTGTGTACTCACAATAGCAAGAAGTGGAGCGCTTCTCATGAGTACACATTTCGAAGGTGAAGGTAATATTGGGTCTGACCCGCAGGTCAAGGTATTCCCCACCAGTGACAACTCACCACCCAGAGGCATTCTGCGCTTGAATGTCTTTTTTGATAATCCAGTCGCGGTTGGCGAAGGCAACTTTGAAGATCGAGGCGGTTTCTGGGCACCGGTTGAGATCTCCCGTGATGCTGATACCTGTGAGCAGTGGTCACAGCTCTATCAGCGAGGTATGCGCGTGATGGTGGCGGGCCGAATGATCCGCGACCAATGGATCGGCGTTAACAATGAAGAGCGGTCTGCAATGAAGGTGCGCGCGCGATCCGTTGGTATCTTGCCGTATCGAATTGACGAAGTGGTCATGGCCCAGAAGTCGAGCGTGTCTGATCAGGTCGTGCAGCCATCAGAGCCACTCGAACCTGCTGTACCGGAAGACTCCTTTATGGAAAATGAGGGTAGTTGTCTGACGTCTGAATGAGACCTTGTTCCGGAATGGTCTTGCGCAAGGGAGTAAGGTTCCTATCAGCCCTCTTGTTGGGTATGACCTCACCATGACAACGAGAAAAAACATGAAGAACATTACCTTGCTGACTGCTGGCCTTGCGGCGTTCATTCTGGTTGGGTGTGCGAATGATCAACACGTCTTCTATCAGGGAAAATGCCTAAGCTGCATGAATAACCCAATGACCGGGAAGCCGGTTAACTATGACCCGGAGACGCTGCCTGCAGAAGCCATGGATAGCTCTCGGCCAGTGGCATCCAGCACATCGGGAGCGGATGCAGGCATGTCCACCCTTCCTGGTGTGAGTGAACGGGACGAGTTACGCATGAGTTACTCCGGAGATGTGGATACGGCAGCGGCGCTGCTCAAGAATGCGTTTGGCTACCTGACACCACAAGAGGCAGTGGCTCAGCACGGCACCATGGCGGGAGGTATGATGTTCAGCGGTGGTGGTTACACATTCAGCGCGATTCCTGGCACCACATACTCAATGACACGTGTCTATTTCGATGGAAGCCTGACTACACGGGTAAGCAAAGGCAAAAGCGGAGCGGACGTACTGCTTACCTATAGCGTGTATGGCCGCAATGAGGGGCCGAGCGTGCCGGACGTGATGCGGCGTGTCGAACGCGTAGCAAATGATGCTCTGCGCTGACAGCCAGGCATTAAACGATCCAGCCGTGTAGCTATTGATTTATGGAATCCATTGAGCGGCCCTGGGGGCGAGATATATGACGACCTTGGTGATCGTGGAGTCGCCTGGCAAGATCAAGAAAATCAGCTCGATCCTCGGGCGCGGCTACAAGGTGGTTGCCAGTGTCGGGCATGTCCGCGATCTGCCCGGGCGGGAGCTGGGCGTGGATCCGGCCAGTTTCAAGCCTACCTATGTGCCGACCGACCGGGGCAAGGGTGTCCTGGCCAAGCTGCGCAAGGAGGTGGCGGCCGCTGAGCAGGTGATTCTGGCCACTGACCCAGACCGTGAAGGCGAAGCCATTGCCTGGCACCTGGCCGATGCCCTGCGGCTGAAGCAGCCCAAGCGCATCACCTTTACTGCCATCACCAAAGACAAGATCCGCGAGGCGCTGTCGCAGGTGCGGGCCATCGATCATGACCGGGTGCGCGCTCAGGAAGCGCGGCGAGTGCTGGATCGGCTGGTGGGTTACAAGGTCAGCCCGGCGTTGTCCAATAGCGCCGGTCACGCGCTCTCCGCTGGTCGGGTGCAGTCCCCTGCTGTGCGGCTAGTGGTGGATCGTGAGCGGGAAATTGCCAACTTCAAGGCGGTCACCCATTTTGGCGTGGAGCTGTCCCTGCCGATTCCCGGACACTGGCCGGACAACCCCAAAGCGCTCTGGCGGGCTCAATGGGATACCCGCCCGCATCTGCTCAAAGGTGAAGAGTATCTGCTCGACCGGGCTCTGGCCGAGCGGGTGGCGCAGGTGCGGGATGTGCAGGTGGCACGGTTCGAGAATGCCTACGCCAACCGCGCACCCGCGGCGCCCTTCACCACCTCCACGCTGCAGCAGGAGGCCGGCAAACGGTTGAAGATGAAGCCCAAGCGGGTGATGGATCTGGCGCAGAAGCTGTATGAGCAGGGCGCCATTACCTACCACCGTACCGACAACCCCAATCTGGACGCTGCGGGCATCGAGGCGATTCGAGCGTATGCCTTGTCGGCGGGCTTGCAGCTGGCCGAGAAACAACGCAGTTGGAAAGCCAAGGAGGGTGCGCAGGAGGGGCATGAAGCAATCCGGCCTGCGGATGTCGCGGCGTTGCAGGCGGGTGAGGATGCGAGCCAGCAGGCACTCTATGAGCTGATCTGGCGGCGGGCGGTTGCCTCGCAGCTGGCCGATGCGCGCTATGCGGTGCGCAAGGTATTGTTGACCGGGGATGCTGAGGGTTTGCCGGTGCGCTTTATCGGTCGTGGCCGCAAGCTGGTCGATCCCGGCTGGATGCGGGTCTATGGGCAGGATGATCCGGAGGACGGCGCGCAGGCCGAACCGGTCAATCCGATACCGTGGCTGGACGTGGGGAAGAATATTCAGGCGGTGGATGCGCGGGTCTTGGATAAGGTGACCAAACCACCGGTGCGTTTCAAGCAATCCACTCTGGTAGCGGAGCTGGAGCGACAGGGCATCGGGCGGCCAAGTACCTATGCGGCCATTCTAGAGAACATCACCGGTCGGGTTTATCTGCTGGAGGACAGCAAGGGCTTTCTGTCGCCTTCACCGACCGGCGAGCTCATCCGGGATGCGCTGGTGGGCACCTTTGCCTTTGCCAATCTGGATTTCACCCGCGAGTTGGAGGACCAGCTGGATCTGATCGCCGAGGGACGTATGACCTATGACCAGGTTATCAGTCAGACCTGGGCACTGCTGGACAAGGAGCTGGGAGGTCTGCGGCAGAATCAGATTAGTTTGCCTGCAGCCGAGCATGCCTGTCCGCAATGCGGCTCAGCGCTACGGCGTCGCAAGGGTAGCAAAGGCTTCTTCTGGGGCTGTTCGGGCTATCCGGAGTGCAAAACCGCGCTGCCGGATGCCAAGGGCAAACCGGGCAAAGCCAGAGCACGCACCCCGCAGCCGGAACCGAGCGCGCATGCCTGTCCGAAATGCACCAAGCCCTTGCTGCATCGAATTGGGACGGGCAGGAAAGGGGCTTATGACTTCTGGGCCTGCAGTGGGTTTCCGAAGTGCAAGGCTTCGTTTGAAAATGCTAACGGCGCTCCCGCCACAGGCTGATCAACGTGATAGCGGATCCTGCCAATAATATCTGTACGCTCATAAATAAAACGCCAGCGATTCACGGGCTGGCGTTATTTTTTTGTGAAAGCAGTTTGAGGGTAATGGGAGGCTATAGGCCAGGTAGCATGAGGAAGTAAGCCGCTATACGCCATGCATGTCCGGCAAGCCATGCGTCGTGTCGTACCCGAGTCTGACTGCAGCGTGTCTCGGTAGTATGTATGCACGATTCCCGCACAAAGGGAGCCCAGGGTTCAGGCAGTGGGCGCTGCCGGGGTGAGGCGATCTGAAAATTGGCCAGCCATGATGCCTCGATGAAGCGCCATGGCTGGCCAATCCCAAGCAAAAAATGAGGCCCTCGACCAAGAGGGCGACGTACAGGGAGACTGGGCTCTGGTAGCAACACCGTGGACGTTTTGGACGTTGAGCCGTGCCTTTTCACCAGTCGCAGGCACTTATAGG